>CAJYHH010000216.1 GCA_913773825.1 Candidatus Sericytochromatia bacterium
TGTCTCCCACGGCTGAATACGTCGCTCCTTTTACTGGTGGCGAAGACATGATCACCGTTTCCGTCTATGACCGCACCGCTCAGGTCTATCTGCCGCAGCAGCCTCTGCGTCTTTTAGTTCTGGGTGATGGCTTAGCTTACGTTGAAGCTCCCGCTGTCGGCACTGACTTAGGTGACTACGACAATGGCGTGATTAAAGTGGCTGGGGTTCAAGGTGTTGGCGTCGGTCAGCCCTCTCGTCAGGTGGCGATCGGCCGCCAGCCCGTGATTTCGCCAGATGGTCGCTATATTGCCTATACTTATTATCCTGGTGACGGCAGCTCGCAGGTTCGTATGCAGGATTCACTTGGTAATGTCCAGATTTTAACCGGCAGCGGCGGATCTTTTAACCGCGATCCGTCCTGGGCGCCGATTGGCAATGACCTCAATCTGCATCTGGTCTTTTCATCAGATCGTCTCAGCAATAGCACCGGTCAGGCCATTGCTGATCAGCGAGGCGAAGAATTTAACATCTGGCGCGTCAGTGCTTTAGGTCAGAATATGCAGCAGCTTGCCAGCACACCAGGCAGTGATTATGAACCCGCCTGGTCACCTGATGGCCGCTCAATTGTCTATCGCAGCAATTTTTCTCAGAACCGGGTTCAGAATTTTTCTAACCTCTGGCGTTTAGATTTGGCCTCAGGCCGTCTGCTGCAGCTGACTTATGAAACAGTCCCTGAAAAAGGCGCTTATGAGCCTGAGTTTTCACCTGATGGTGGCCGGGTTGTGTATAGCCGTCGCTATATTTCTCGTCAGCCTCAGCAGCTGTTTAATTTCCAGAAAATCTGGATGGTTGATCTGAGCACCATTGATATTCCGAGCCTGCTGCCTTTCTTGCCAAACGGTCAGACCGGCGCAATTCTGCCGCCCACTTCGGTTGGGCCTGTTCCGGGCCAAAACACGATCGTCAATCCTAATTTGGGCAATGGCGTAGGCAACCGCGAAGGCAACTTTGGCAATATTGCGACCCAGGAATTTGACGAAGGTACCACTGAGCTTTCGCCTTCTTTTTCAGTGGATGGCCGTTGGATCACCTATGTTAAAAAACAGGGTGACGATATGCGGACTGTCTCGATTCCAGGTAACCCTGGCAATTTAGGCACGGTCGGCTTCCAGCCGGTCAGTGTCCTGCCCCAGGGTTCAGACCGCGCAGTCGAAGTCAGCTGGGCACGACAGGTCAGAACGTTTGCTCGCTAATGGCGAGAAGCCAAATTTTAACTGACTGGATCGCCTGAACTTGTGAGTCACGCGGTCTGGTCAGAATTTATGCCTTGTCGCTGGGTCGAAGGCGATCTAGGGCGTTTGGCTCAATATGGTTTGCAGCTTAATTTAGCTCTGCCTCCTGCACGTTTGGCTGACCCAGGTCTAAATCGCTTATTGTGCGCTGCAGCTGATCAAGGCGTGCCCGTTGGTGCCTGGCTTTTGCTTGAAGACGTTCAGGGCTATTGGCCCAATGCAGAAAACGCCAAACCCTTTCAAGAGCTGGTCTCGCGTTTTTTAGACAGATTAGAGCGTGAACAATTAAAAGTCGCTGAAATCATTGTCGATATGGAGACGCCTCTGGCGCTAAGCCGTTTGCTTAAAGGTCGTCTGATTCAGGGCTTGCAGCTTGAATGGCAGCGCTGGCAAAGCCCGTTAAATCGTGAGCGTTTTGAAAACTCAGTCGGCGTTTTTACTCAATTAGTCGAAGATCTGCATTCCGCAGGGCTCACGGTACAAGTTGTGACCTATCCCTTTATTGTGCACGATGCTGCAGCCAATAATCTGGCCTTTCAGGCCTTTTTACAAGTACCTGTTACCCCTGTGCCCTGGGACCGGATTTCGCTGATGACCTATCGCTCATCGTTTCAGGATCTGTCCCCTTTAAAGCTTTCATCCTGGCTGGTCTGGCATTATCTAGAGCTGGCGCACCGCGTCTTAGAT
>CAJYHH010000217.1 GCA_913773825.1 Candidatus Sericytochromatia bacterium
ACCCTGCTGGCCTGTAAGTTCAGTACGGCTTGCCAATAAGCTTGCTGGTTTTGGAACAAAACTTGATTGTTGCTGCAAAGCTGAAGGGGTAGCTTGCTCAAGCGGCTTGGCAATTAAATTGGGGTCAAGCAGATTTTGCTGGGCCGGCTGGCGATTGAGTACCCGATCAAAAGCCGCTTGATTAGGTATAAATCCTGCAGCGGGCGCTGAAGCTACAGCAGCTTGGACAGTTGTTGATTTTGGGAGCGGAGCCGTGGACGGACTGGGCTGGACACTCGAGGGCTGCAGCGCTGTATGAAGTGCTTTACTTGCCATGTCTTGAATATTGGGCATGACTCAAATAATCTCCCTGGTTTTGCCAAAAGCTGATCCTGATGTCTTAGAGTATACTCTGTTAACATTCTCTTTAGCAAGCTGCATACACCCAGCTATTTAAGTGGCGTTTTTTGCCGATAATCTGCTTCTGTCAGATCTGCTTAAAAGCTAGGTATACAGGTGATATAGACCTGTATATATGTTATTATTATACAATGACATACAAACTTGGAATCTGGTGGATTAAGCGGGATATTCGACTGCTCGACAGCCCGGTGCTGGAGACAGCGCTTAAACAGTGTGAGCAGGTCCTGCCCTTATTTGTCCTCGAGCCGGATTGGCTCAGGGCCGAAGATACCTCAGCGATGCATGTCGATGCCATTCTGCAGGCGCTTGATGATTTACGTCAAAGCCTGCAGCAGCGCGGTTCGACCCTTGTAGTGCTCGAAGGCCGCATGACAGATGTTTTAAATCAGCTGTATCAGGAACACCCTTTTGAAGCGCTGTTTTCTCATCAAGAAACCGGCGTGGATCGGGCTTTGGCCCGCAATCGCGAAGTTGAATCCTGGTGCCGGATTCGCAGCATTGATTGGCAGCAGCCAATGCAAACTGGCGTTTTTAGAGCCAGTGATCGCAATCAGCGCGAAAGCCGCTGGCGCAATTGGATGGGTGCAGCCATTGAGCCTGTACCTGATAGAATCTGGACTCCAGATACCCGGCTGGGTCAGGAATTGCCGAATTTGAGAGCACTTAATCTCTGGTTGCCTGCTGGTGCCAAACTTCAGGCTGTCACTGAAAAAATGGCCAAACGCACCTTGAGCACTTTTCTGGACAGTCGCGGAGAACACTATGCTGAAACGATTGATTCCCCACGGCTGGCTCAGGAGCATGGTTCACGTTTATCGGTCCATCTGGCCTGGGGTACTCTCAGTCCGCGTGTGGTCTGGCAGCAGACTCGCCGTCGTCTGCGCAGCTTAGATGACTCAACTGATGAAGCCTCTCAGCATTGGCAAAAGTCATTAGAAGCTTTTAAGACCCGTTTGCACTGGCGTGATCACTTTATGCAGCGGCTTGAAAGTGAGCCTGAAATGGAGTTCAGAGCCATGCATCCGGCCTATCGCTATCTACCGCTTGAGCAGCGTCATGCACATCGTTATTTACAGGCCTGGATTTCGGGTCAGACGGGCTTCC
>CAJYHH010000218.1 GCA_913773825.1 Candidatus Sericytochromatia bacterium
CCCAAAAATGCGGCGGCTGCCAGAGGTACATAATCCCAAACAAGGCACCCGCAACAGGCGTCAGGGCATTGGCGACAGCGGTGACGCCGAGCACAGCCGGCAAGGCGCCAGATACACCGCCCAAAGAAGTATTCAGCGGGCTATGGCGTTTGAGCCAGAGCGTATAAATTACAACGTAATAAAAGTTAGTGAAAAGAGTCAGTCCAGCAGTTAAGGGATTAACCTGCCAGAGCAAAATGCCGATCGAGAGCACGCCTAAAACAGCACCAAGGCCTAAAGCCGCACTAGGTGCTAATCTGCCGGTAGGCAGGGGGCGGTTTTGGGTGCGCTCCATAATTTTGTCAATGTCGCGGTCGATGTAATTATTAATCGCACAGCTTGAACCCGACGCCAGAGCGACGCCGAGTAAAGTCCAAAAAGCCAGGGTCAAATCAGGGGGACCGCCGGCAGCTAACCACATGCCTGTAAAAGTCGTTACCAGGATCATGCGCGTAATTTTGGGCTTAGTCAGCTCGAAGAGGTCGCGCAGGACGGTTTTAAAGGATGTAGTGGATGTGGGAGTATCGAGAATCAAGGGGTCAGCTCTCATGCTTTCTCCTGGTCGGGGGCCTGAGCGGGCCCGGGACGTATTACAAGGTGAACCAGAGAAGATTACAGGTTAAGAATAGATTAAGTTCAGTGGCTCTTCACTACATTCTAGTATGAAAACATGGTACGTGGCTACACTTCGGGGGCTGACAATGCAAGGCTTTTAATAAAGGCTGAGTGGTAAGCAGCAGAGGGGCTTGAGGCCAATAAAGACCATGAGTTTATTTGGCTCTCAGGTATTAAAATTGAAAGCCTGGATGCAACAAATTGCTGCATCCAGGCTTTCAGAATCAGAGCTAAGTCTCAGAACTGAGCGGTGGGACATATGCTGACGATGGCCTACTCCATCGTGACCAAAGAGCCATAGACCTGAGCAAAGACATCGTCGCCTTTTTCCCCTTCAGGGTAAATCACAAACAGGCCGACGCTGGACTTGGCTTTGTCAGGCGCTTTGCCACCACCCGCTGTAATGGTATGGGGTTTGCCCTGGAAAGTCGCTGTGCCGTCGATATCGGTCCAGCTGGCAAAGCCGCCGGTATCTTTTTGGTCAACGGGTGCTTCTTTTTTGACGTCGGTCAGCTTGAGCTCGCTTGTCATGGTGTTAAAGACCATATCAGAGATCGCCTGTGAGGTCAGGGCCTTATCGTTTGGCATGGCGATTATCGCCATGGTCATATGCTCGTCACCAGCAATATACATAGGCTCTTTTGAGCCTGGCTTGAGGCCATCTTGGATCACTTTAAAGCTGGGAGGATGGGCAAACTGAATGCCGTGCTCTTTGGATTCAATTTTTTTCCAGTCAGCGGGGACGGCCGCAGCTTCAGATTCAGCTGTCGGGCTGGCTGCAGGACTGCTTGCGGTTTCGGTTGTGGTTTCAGTGGTAGTGGTCTCGGTGGTGGTTTCTTCAGAAGGGCAGCCAGCTAATAGTGAAATAGTGGCGAGTAAAATAAGAGTACGACGAATCATAATGCTTGAATTCTCCAACTTAGATTTTTTAATGGCTGATTTTTTAACTTATTTTCTAAAAATTAAAAAATTGTGAATGATTTATAGCACATATGCCGCATAAATAAAATAGCGGCGGGCAGTGAGCTATAATACCCTGCGCATCCGCGCAACAGCGCCTCTTTAATTAGAGCAGCCTGCCTTTAAAAGTGTTCAGCTGAGCAGGCTGTTTAAAAGCGAAACAGCCCTTTAGGAGCAGATCATGAGTCAATCCGTTTTTAGTGAACAAGATGTTCAGGCCGTCAGCCAAGAACTCAGCGGTTTCTGGACCGCTTTTTCTCAGCGTTACAGTGGTGAAATCATCGGTCGTCAGCCCGTCCAGACTCTTTATGGCGGCGCTCAACTATTTAAAGCTGAAACCGCTAAACGTATGGGTGAACTGGGTTTAAATGCACTTGATACCTATGCTCCTAACTTTGTTTATCTTGCCAAAGCCGCAGGCTTAAGTCCTGCTGCCAAGCTGCCCGACAGCTGGACCGAAACGGATAATCTGCGCAAAGCCCTGAGTGATCATCCTGATGCGGCCAAGGCAATTTATCCGGCAGCTCATCAGGCTGCGGTCATTTATTCACGTGTCCGCCATAAACTGGAATCTGAGCCGGTTGAAGACTTCCGCATTGACTTTGAAGACGGTTACGGTAATCGCCCTGACGCTGAAGAAGACGGCGATGCGGTGCGAACAGCCAAAGAAGTGGCGCGTGGCATGAAAGAAAATCTGCTGCCGCCCTTTATTGGCATCCGGATTAAACCCTGGACCGAACAGCTGTTTCAGCGCAGCGCCCGCACTTTAGATGTCTTTGTCTCTTCGCTGCTAGAAGCAACAGGCAATCAGCTGCCTGAAAACTTTATTATTACTTTGCCTAAAGTCACGGCTCCTGAACAAGTCAGTGGCTTGGTTAAACTGCTTGAAACCCTTGAAGAACGTCATCAATTAGCCAAAGGCACGCTGCTGCTTGAGATCATGATTGAGACCACTCAGTCGATCTTTGATGCTGAAGGCCGTGTGATGCTGCCTAGCTTACTGGATGCCGCCCAGGGTCGCTGTCGCGGTGCTCATTTTGGCACTTATGACTATACCGCCAGCTGCGGCATTGTTGCTCAGTACCAGGCCATGGATCATCCCGCCTGTGATTTTGCCCGCCATACCATGCAGGTCAGCTTTGCCAGCACGGGCGTCATGCTTAGCGACGGCGCCACCAATATTATGCCTGTACCGGTTCATCGCGGTGAAAACCTTAATCTGGTCCAGCAGCAAGAGAACCTGACCGTGGTGCATGCGGCTTGGCGCTTACATGCAGATCATATTCGTCATTCGCTTAAACATGCTTATTATCAGGGATGGGATTTACATCCGGCCCAGCTGATCACCCGTTATGCCACCTTGTTTGACTTCTTTTTAAAAGAACTTGATGGCGCAACGGTTCGCCTAAAAAACTTTATGGCCAAAGCTGCCCAGGCGACTTTAAGCGGTGATGTTTTTGATGATGCTGCAACGGGCCGTGGTCTGCTTAACTATTTCCGCCTGGCCTATAACTGTGGCGCCATTACTGAAGCTGAAATTGAAGCTGCCGGTCTAAAAATAGCTGATCTGAAGGGCGGATCCAGCTCTGATGCTTCACCCTGGCTACAGCTGATTCAGCAGGCCTAAACCAACTGAAAGCGCTTCTTTGATTTATTTAGCTGAATCAAAGAAGCGCTTAATCTTTTTAAAGGGATCTGTTATGAAATTCAGTCCGCCCCTGATTGGCGGGGAGTTAATTCGCCGCTATAAACGCTTTTTGGCTGATGTGCGTTTGCCTGATGGCCAGGAAATCACTGCCCATTGCCCTAATCCAGGTGCCATGACGGGATGTGCTGAGCCTGGCTGGTCAGTGGGTTTAAGTCATTCAGCAGACCCTAAGCGCAAATTGCCCTACACGCTTGAAATGGTCCATAACGGTCAAACCTGGATTGGCGTTAATACCCATCGCGCCAATCAGATTGTGGCTGAAGCTTTAGCACAAGGCCAGATTTCTGAGTTAGCGGATTATCAGCGGATTCAGGCTGAAGTGCGCTATGGCGAAAAAAGTCGAATTGATTTTTTGCTCAGTGAGCTTCAGGGCAATACCCGTGCTCAGCCTGCTTATGTCGAAGTCAAAAGTGTGACGCTCAGATTAGGCAATCGCTGCGCTTTTCCTGATTCGGTTACAACACGTGGGCGTAAACATCTTGAAGAACTCACCGCGATGAAAGCAGCCGGCGCACGGGCCGTGATGTTATTTGTTGTGCAGCGCGGTGACGGCGAGATTTTTTGCCCTGCTGCTGAAATTGATCCGGCTTATGCTCAGGCACTTAAACAAGCTTCTGAGCAGGGTGTCGAAGTGCTGGTTTACCGCGCCAATCTTGACTTAGAGTACTGGCAACTGGCAGAGTCCATGCCTTGGAAATTGTAAGGATTAACTAAATTTTAAATTTATTCTAACTTTTATTTAATTTGACTTAGGCAGTATTTCTCTGTTTCAATCCGATAAATAGATTAATTCGCCATCAATCTGAAATTTTGCGTAGAAAGAGACCTTAAACATGCAAATTCAATCTCTTCCCCAGACTGCTCCTGTCAGCCCCCCCGCGCCTAAAGCAGCCCCTCAGGCAGCTTCGCCGACTCTTGCTGAAACCCCTAAAACTTCCAGCACACTTGATGGTTTTACCAAAGCTGCGCTTGGCGGACATCGTGGTCTTCAAGCCGGTTTACTGGTTGGGGGCGTGGGTGGTGCCGTAATGACGGCCGCCAGCATGGGCAGCAATGTTCCTGCTTTTCATAAAGGTCTGGCAACGATCGGTGCCGGCATGGGCGGCGCGCTGGCGGGTGCGGTTGCTGGCGGTCTTGGTGGTGTTGTTGCCGGTGGTTTTGCCAGCAGCAAATCCGGTGGGGCTGCTGTCGGCGGTGCAACCGGTGCCGTTGCGGGTGCTCTGGCTGCCGGTGCCATTATGGTTAAAACCGGCAAAGTTGAGCTGGGCGCACTTGGTGCTGCTGCAGCTGTGGGCGCTGTTCTGGGCGCTGCAGGTGGTTTCTCCGCCAAAGCTTTTGAACGCTAAAAGCGTTACATCACGCTGACTAGCGCTCATACCAGCGACTCACTTTAAAGCGATATTGAAAAAGGCGCCCATTTGGGCGCCTTTAGCCTGTGAGGAAGTTTTTGTGACTGTGCGCTAGACTTTACGACGGCCTAGTTTATTAAGCTTGCGCTGGCCTTTAAGTTGTTCACCCAGTTCTTTGAGTTTGGCTTCTGGTAGAGCTAATAAAGCGTCTTCAAGGCGCTGAATGGGAATAAAATCAGGCAGGGCGCTGCGCATCAGGGCTAAAGCCCAAAGGGCACGCAGAGGCCGATCCAGATGTAAATTGACCATGCCCGCAATTGAATAAAAGCCGGCTACTTCGGTGTGATGAAACATCCGATCACCTTCATAATCCTGCAGCTCACAGCGGGATTCAAATAAAGCCGCCACGTCTTTAATCCGGCCTCTAAACTGCAGCACTTCAGCCAACGATAAACGGGCAAATAAATAGTCTGGATGAGCATCAAACAGCTCCTGGGCCAGAGTAAACAAGCCTTCGGTATCCTGAAGCAGGCGCAGGCACTGCAGACGTTGCTGAGTCGGAACGGGATTATCCGGATAGACTTTGGCTAAAGCCTGAGCCGCGCGATCCACTAATTCAATTTGTTCAGTACGCTCGTCAGATGCTTCTTGTTTGCCGAGTTCTTCAAGCACAATCCAGCGCATCTCGTGAGCGCGAAGATCATCTGGAGCCAATAAGCTGAGATAGTGATCCTGCGGACGCAGAGTGGGCTGTTCGCTCCAGCGCATTAAGCGCGGCTGTGGTAAGCCGTCAGGATGGCGCTGTAAAGCTTTAAGCGCCTGTTCAGGTGAGGTGTTCAAGCCATAGGCTCCCAGCTGATCCTGGCGCAGCAGATTGCGGGCCAGCAGAATATTTTCGTAAGCATCACCCATAGGCTCGGACATATATCTTTATTCTCCTCGTCGTCATCACGGCTTTAGCATGGTAGCATCGGCGATTAGCCGAATGGGAGGTCTGGGTCAGATATCAGGGTTCAAATCTGGTGGCGGAGCCTGCAGATTGCGCTGCTAAAATAAGCTTGTGAGGTAAAAGATCATGAAAGCTTTGATTATTTTGCTGGCGCTGGTTGTATTAGCAGGCTGTGAAGAAGTGCCTGCTGCTGCAACAGCGGTCAGTGCCCAGACAAGCCAAACGGCTCAGACCAATCAGACGACTCAAACGAACAGCGAGGGTTGGGTTGAGACGCCTTGGCAAGACAATGGCTGGCAGGACTCAGGCTCGATCACGCCGATGACAGACTCCCAGACGACTATTAGCCCGAATACAGGCTGGAACGAAGGCTCAAGTTCTAACGCTTTTCCCAGCTCAGGCTTTAGTGATTCGGTGAGCGGGTCAGAGAGTTCAGATGAAGACTGGCCAAACTAAGGCCTTCTTTGCGCGGTAAGGCTTTTAACTCAACAAAAAATGCCAAAAAATGGCACGAACTTCGGTGTCGTAGCTAAATTACCGCGTCCTGGGCCTCTTGAGGTCTTCGTTCGAGAACGGCTGGGTACTCCCCTTGCAGGGAACCCGGTGCATCTGTCGTGTTCAGCACGTTTGACGCAGCTTCCGATTCGGACTATTTGCTCCAGGTTGCTCCTTTGCAAATCCCTCTTCAGGCTTTCTGTCTGGACTTCAGGGGGTTCCCCTCCCGACACCGGTGTAAAAACGGACCTTGCGACCCCTTTTAAACTTTTTCCCTCTTGCCGATTCTCACGGCTACAGGGCTTTGCCAGTATCTGGAGTCCGTTGCCGCCGGTCTTGCGACCAGGGCTCGTTCCCCTCTTGTCCTTGACCCCTTCAGGGTTTTTCACGTTCGCAGCATCGGTTTCTGTTACCAGTCCCTGCCACTCCTGCCTTTTACTTCGTTCCGTTGCCGGTTCGACCGAGGCTTCAGCGGGTTTTGCCACTGCGTGCGTGTGTTCGTCCCCGTCTTGCGACGCTTCTGAACCTTTACCCTCCTGGGCGTTCCGCCCTCCAGGGAATTCTCCCGATTCTGAGCCTTCTACCGCTTCCGGCAGGTTCCCCACTCTCCGTTTTGACGGCTTGTGGGTTTTGCTCTCAGAGTCGGTCGGCATCTGTAAATCTTGCGATCTACCGCCGCCCCTCCTGGGCTTTTGGCCGGGATTTTCACCCGGTCCGTTTGTGACGCTTCTTCGCTACAACCGAAGTTCGTATTAACCATAGTATAAGATGCGATTAAGAATGTCAAGCCTGAGCTTAAACTTTTGTTTTTTAAGCGTTTCTCTTTGGTCTTTGGCCAGGCTGGGTCGATCGTGATTACGGCTTTACCCAGCTTTAATCACCTTTTGTTATTCACTTGGTATTCACTAACACGGATTATTTGTTATGACTAAACAAGTCCCCAGGAGGCCGTATGTTACCAAGTTCTGAAGACTTGTTTTTGATTACCTATCAACGTGAGGGGCTGATCCGGCGTGATAGCTGGTTTCATCAGCCTGACGAAGCGCAGCGTCATGTGGCTTATCTTCAGAATCTGTTTCCGGAAGCCCAGGTTCAGCTCCATGTGATTCCTGTTGGCGTAATGGCATCAGCTACGGATTCTTCGCGCTATCTTTCATTCTGATATGAAAATGCTAAGTCTGCTGTCACTGGGTTTATGTTTAGCTCTGACTTTAAATGCCTGTGATCCGCCAGTCTCACCTGCTGTAACGGGTAATCAAACGACTCATCCTAATCAAGCGGTGACTCAAACAGGACCTGGCTCTTACCGCTGGACGGTGATGGTGGATAACGCAATGGCTGTTAGCCAGACAAGTACTCAAACAACTGAACGACCAATTTCTAAGCCGACCGCCAACTGGCGTAAACCCTTAACGCTTCAGCAGCTTCACTCTGTTGAAGTCGCTGGTTTTACCATTTTGGCCGCCCAAATTCAGACGCGTACTCAACAAAGTTCACAAGTCGCAGCTTATCAACAGGAGCTTCAGGCCCGCTCTGCTGCCTTAAAACAAGCCCGTGAAGCTGCCATTCGCCAAAATGCTGAAGCTGCTGAAGCCCGCCGTAAACAGGCTGAAGCCCGTTACAATGAGCAAAAAGCCGCACAACAGCAGCGTTATCAAGAGAATCTGGCAAAACAATCGCCCCAACCTTCTTCAGCACTTGTCAGTCCGCGTCCGGCGCCTTCTGCAAGCTCTGGATTTAGCACCCAGGCTAAAACGCCAGAGCCCGCCTGGCGTTTGGTTTATCTGAATAACGGTCAGTTTCAGCTTGAATCTGCGACTGCGCCAACGGGGCCTTTGATTGTAAAAATGCGTTTAGAAGGTTTTACGGAGCCTGTCACCGTCCCTCTGAGCCGTGAGAGTGCGCCTGTCATTACAGCGGCTCGCAACTTTCAAGGGCAAACCGTTGTGACGGGCAGCTTTAGCCAGATTCCGACACCTAGTCAGTCTGGCGGCCCGCAAACAGGCGTGTTTACGATTCAACCAGATGCTGAAGGTGGCCAGAACCTTGACTGGACCAGTCCTGACGGGAGTCAGCATCGTTTTGATCTGGATACCCTGCCAGCCAGTGGTTTTGCTGACCCAACTCAAGCAGAAGCTTTGCCGGGTGTTGACCAGGATGTGGCCGCTCAGCAATTTGCTGACATTGATCAGATGTTTGCTGATCTTGAACGCAGCTTTAGCTCTATGCCAAACGCGTCTGATGGCTGGGCAAACACTGATTGGCCAAGTGACAGCTCTGCATCCAGTCAGCAAAGTCAAGAAAGCCAGCCGAGTCAAAGTAGCCAAAGCGATGACGGGTTCTTTTCAGACTGAGACCATTCGCTAAAACCTTTTAATCAAGCTGTTTTTTTTTCTGACTTATTGAGTCATTTCACAAATCCCCTATAATGAGACATTCATTTGGGATTTTCTTACGTGAGGCCTGCTCATGGATTTGCCAGGGTACCCTGTTTTGAAAGAAAAATGGGTCAACAGCTTTCTTGCTGTCAGCAAGACGCTGGATCTTGCTCTGGCTTCTGAACAGCTTAAACTCACGCCGCGTACGCTAAACCGGAATCTGCAGGCGCTTGAAAAAGCACTGGGTACGTCTTTATTACTGCGTCAGCCAGGCAATAAAGTTTTGCTCGTTTCTGATGGACTTGTCTTATTAGAAGAGCTCCAGACGCTGGAAAGCCAACTCAACACGCTGTTCTTTAACGCTGGTCTGAAGACTCACCAGCAGGTTCCTGAACCCAAGACTTATGCTGAGCCCCAGCAGCTTTTATTGGCTTGCTGTAGTCCTTGGCCGATGATGATTTTGCCGCCTTTACTCGATCAGCTTGAAGCTGCGGGTCAGCGCTTTTATCCGCGTGTACGCCAGTTGGCCTGGGCTGAACAGGTTGAATCTGCTGTCTTAGCGGGCCAGGCTGAACTCGGTTTAAGTTGTCGTCAACCCGTTTCTGATGCACTCTGCTGGCAACAAGCTGCTGAGATTCCCTATTTAATTGTCAGCGCACTTCAGCCCAAGCGCGGCTGGCAGGACTGGGCATATATTACGGGTTTTGGACATCAGCCCGGCAGTTTGCATGGGCCATGGAATGAAGAGCAATTTCCTCGTCAAGTTGTCATGCGCAGCGAAAGCCTCAGTGCTGTGCTGGATTTGCTCACCAGTGGGTTGTGCGCGGCCTGGCTGCCTGAGTGTCTGGTTGATGAGATGATTCAGGAGCGTGAATTTGCCGAAGTAGCCGATCCTCCTGAGCCCCGTTTCCTAACACCTTATCTGATCTGGCGTCGGGATACGGATTTAAGTGATTTAACCCAAGAGCTGATGAATGGGCTGATGCTGAAATTAAAAGCTGCTGAGCCTGCCCAGGCTAAAGATCAGCTAGATCAGGTGCAGTCATGAGCGAGATTTCGCTGGAAGCCCTTTATTATTTTCTGGTGTTGTCTGAATCTGGGCATTATGGTCAGGCAGCAGAACAGCTGTTTATTACTCAGCAGGCTTTAAGCAAAAGTATCAGCCAGCTGGAAGAGCGTTTTGGGGCTGAGTTATTTAGTCGCCAGGGGCGGCGGAAGGTTTTAACACCGGCCGGTGAAGCGCTTCAGCAGCGAGCTCGTCAGCTTTTAAACCAAGTCCAGCAAATCGAAAATCGCTTTGAGCAGCGTGAGCTACCGTCTGCAGGAACTTGTTTAAAACTGGCTGCACCTTTGTTTCCGCGCTTACCTATGATGCCCTTAATTAAAAAACTCCTGCGCGCTGACCCCAAGCTGTGTTTTGAGTGTCAGCGCGATCTGCTGCCTGAAGACATGGAGCAGGCTCTGTTGCAAGGGCAGCTGGATCTGGCTTTTTATCAGGCCCCGGCAGTTTCTCAAGACTTAAAATCTCGTTTACTTTCAACCCGTCGTTTTGTATTAGTTGCTCAACCTGCTGATGCTCATCGCAACTGGAATGAAGTGTCTTATATTCGTTATCTGCCGACTTTTGACGCTTATGATGCATTCTTTTGGCCTTTAGAATTACACGCTCAGCGGATTGTGGCTGAAGCTGATCTTGAAACCGCTTTACGCTGGTGTGAACGCGGTAAAGGGGCAATGTATCTGCCTGAATCGTTTGTTCGTCACCGTCTGGCAACCGGGCGCCTGGTTAAGCTGAGTCCTCCACCTTTTGAATATTTGCTTGAGACCTATCTGATCTGGAATCCAGAAACTTTAGCCGCAGATAGCCTGGCCTCATTGGTTATTCAACAATTGCTAAAACAGCTTGACGACGCTGTTCTCGTCTGAACAGCTTAAGATTCACAACTTTTTAAACAACATTCATGACAAAAAAGTCGTGAATGTTAAGCGGTGTCTGCTTCGATAGTAGACATGATGTCTTTTGCTTGAGAGAAACTCAGTATGATCCACAAGCATCTTTAATCGGCATCAAGCTACGAGAGAAATGAGGCAAAATTATGTCAAATCTTCACTTTAACCCAATGCCAACTCTGACGCCGCTCACTTTAGGGGCATCATTGCCAGCCCCTGTGCAAACAACGTCTCCTGCACCTTCGCCCTCATCAAGTTCGCAACTTCAGCAGGATATTGTCGGGCTTAAAGCCCCTCAAAAGGGTTTTGTACCGACTCTTAAAGCCAGTGGTGCGGGTCTGGCTGCTGGCGCTCTCGTTGGCGGGATGCTTTCCATGGTTCCGACTTTGGCCTCAAGTTCAAATATGGCTGGGCTCTATGTCATGACGGGCGTGATGGGCGGTGCTGTAGGGGGAGCCTTGGCGGGTGGTCTTAACGCCAGTGCAGGCGACAAAGCCTCTGCTGCGCTTTCAAGCGCGGTTGTTGGGGGTGTTTTAGGCGGCACAATTGGATTATTCTCGGGCGGGATTAAAGGCGCTTTGATGACCGGTGTAACGGCTGCTGCAGTCAGCGCTAGCGGAGCTTATTCAGGGGCTTTTGTAAACCAATAAGTATGAAGCCTGTTGAGTGAAGCTTAGGTCTAAAAATTATCTCTCGATCTTCAGAAATCACCAAACAGGCTCTATACTATCAAAATAGTCAAAAAATCCCCGGAGAATTTTGTGATGTTCCAGCCTCAACTTCGTTCTGTTTCTATGCTGCTGGCGGGTTTTGCTCTGCTGAGTGCCTGTAGTTCCCAAACGCCTGCTGCCATTCAGAACTTAAATGCCCAGCGTACACAACAGAACCAGTCAGCTCAGTCAGCTCAGTCAGCACAAAGTGCTGCCCAGCCGCGCATTTTAGAGACGTTTAAAGCTTTTGTGGGCCAAAGAACCGAAACCAATCGCCCTGATTTTGAACTGTTGTTTGAAGCGCGTTCTCTGTTAGGCAAAACTTACCGTACCGGTGGTAACAGCACCATTCGCTATTATCTGCGCTTTAACAGCGATAACAGTGAAGGCCTGTCACGGGCTTATGGCACCATTCGCTTTGGGCGTGACGGTGTGTTTTATATCGAAAATTATTTAAACTCAGGTTCTTATCAGTATTATCGTCTGGGAACCTATCGCCAGCCTCAGCAATGGCAAGTCGGCAGCGAAGTTGAGTTTAAGCTTGATCCGGGCGTCAAGCTGGATATGCATTGGCAGGGTATTAACCCGATGGCTAAAAACTATATTCAGGTTTTCACCCCGACAATTCAGCCCGTTAACAAAGCCAATCCTGAATTTTTCTGATTTTTAAACTTTCGGCCCAAGAGGCATTTCTGGGCTTAATAACCGTTTTTTGCTGCGCTAAGCTGAAAATAAGGGCTTAGCGCAGTTTGTTTATAAAGCCTGAAATTTGCCTCAGCGTGGCTGACTACGCACGTTCAGCCCCTGTCTTGCCTATATAATGCATATAACACCAGACTCAAGACAGAGGAACTTCTCTCAGTTATGTCGAACGTCGGCCCCGGTTTTCAGCGGCCTGATTCCCAGTCGCTTAAACCCCTGCATCAGGTACTGGCTCAGCAAAATAGCGCCAGTGCTGCGTCTGCCCTGATTCCAGCTCAGAGCCTGAGTTTAGCTGCGCCGCGCAGCACACTTGATGCATTTAAAGCTTCTACCCCGCTTAAACTGGATGCCCGTGCGGCCAACTCACTGGTGCTGCAGCCAACCCTCAAGGCTGCTCCTCCCCCTTCGCCGATTTCTTCAGAAAAATTCTTTCAGGTCACTCAGGCCTATCAGGATGAAGTGCGTAAGATGCTTGAGCAGGCGCCGTCTGGCAGTAAGCTCGCCACTTATAAAAACAGCCTGAGCGCGCTGCATATGTCGACCCTGCCTGACTGGGCGGCTAAAATCGATAAACCCAAGCTCGACGCCAAAATTCAGGCTCTGGCTAAAGATCCAGAAGTCTTAAATGCTTTTGAAGTCAGCCGTCGACGCGTGATTGCGCGCAGTTTTGGCGCCCAGGGTGCCCCTGTACATCAGATTAAAGCCCATCTGCTCAGCGATCGCTTTAGTCAGCGTCTGCAACAGTACCCGACCGCTCAGCGTCAGCAAATTGTTGCTCATGAACTGCAAAAGATCGCTTTATTAGGCCCTAATCAGCTTGAGGACATTACCCAGCGCCTGGCCGGTAAAATGATGCTGGAAGGTGGCTTAGAGGCTTATCGCTCTCTGCCAGCTGAAAAAACGCAAGCGGCTTTAAGCGATCTGATTACTGAAACCGGTGATGTCTTAGCTGCTGAAGATCATACGGGCGAAGGCCGCGGTATTAAAGCTGAAAAAGGCGGTAAAAAGAGTTCAAAAGCTCTGCGTGAAACCGCCAAGCAAGTCAGTATGGCCCTTGATCGCGCTCTGCGTGAACTGCCCGAAGCGATTCAGGACAATCCCCAGGAGCTGATAAAGAGCCTGGCCCAAAAATATGGCGCAAATGGTGCTAAAGCCGCTCATTGGCTGTCTAGTCTTGAAAAAACCGGCAAACTTGGCGCTTTAGATGCTGTGCTGGCCACCGTTAATCTGGTAACAACGGGTGTGCCCACTGATCTTAAATCAGCGGGCTCTTCTGTTTCATCCCTGTTTAGTGCTCTGAGCAAAGCTGAAGATTTAGCCAAAGTGCTGGGGACTTCTAAAGACAGCTTAAAGCTTTATAGCACCACTTTTAAAACCATGAAGTGGCTGGGTCCGATTGGCGACACGCTGTCAGCCGGAATCGACGGCTATGGTTCGTATAAAGACTTTAAAGACGGTGATTTAATCGGCGGCACAGCCAAAGGTGTAGCGGCCGCTGCCAGCACAACCGGAGCCGCTTTAGGCGCTTTGATGCTGGCCGGTAAAGCCGGTAATAAAGCACCTTATGTGATTGCGGGCTCTGCGGTTGTTGGTCTGGTCGCCTGGGGTGTAGACGCGACCTTTGGTGAAAAACCCGAAGAAACCCTCCTCAGAAAGCTCGGCGTCCTTAAAAACGACTAGTCTTCTCCTGCTAAACTACCCTCATGTTTCAATTGCCCGCACCGATTACGCCTGCTGAATTTGATGCCCTTTGTGAAGCTCCCGCTACCCTGTTAAAAGCCGCTGCGACCATTGCACGCCAGCTGAGATTAGTGGGTGAGCTGACGCCGATGCCTGGCGGGGCTAATTTTGTTGTGGCTGTGGGCCCCTGGAACGTGATTAAGCTGTTTCCGCCTTTTCAGCATTACCAGTGGGAGGCGGAATCGCGCGTTTTAAAAGCGCTTGATGGCGTTAATCTGCCCGTTGCGATCCCGCAGTTTCGGGCAGCAGGTGAGCTGGATGGCTGGGGCTATGTGGCGATGTCACGTTTAAACGGCAATTCTTTGCAGAGCTGTTGGTTTGGGCTGGATGAACACGCCCGCTGTGAAGTTTTAGAGCAAATTGGCGTAGTTATGGCCGCTGTACACAGTTTGCCGACACCGTTTTTACCCGTCCTGGATCCGCCCTGGGAGCTGTTCTGGGAGCACCAGCGCGAACGGTGTTTGAGTTATCACCAGCGTCTGCGAGCTTTACCTGAGCCTCTTTTGGCTGAGTTGCCGGCCTGGTTTAAAACCCATGTGCCTGAACTTGCAGAATGGGGACCGCGTGTGTTGCTAACGGGTGAATATAGCCCTGAAAATCTCTTGCTGAATCAGCAGGCGCAGGGTTGGGCATTAACAGGCATGTATGATTTTGCAGATGCCATGCTGGGGCCTGCCCGCTATGACTGGCTAGGACCAATTTGCTTTTTGGTTCAGGGTCAGCGCGCCAGACTAGAAGCCTGGATACGCGGCTATCGTCTGGGTGAAATTGATGAACCTAAAGTAGCGCGTAAACTCTTAGCTGATTTATTGATGCATCGCTATAGCCATCCGGAGATTCAGCTGCAGCTGCCTGATTGGCAGAAGTCTGCGAGTTTAGATGCTTTGGCTTTTCAACTCTGGCCGCTAGCCTGAGTCATCTGTTAGGCTCTGCTGATTGAAGCCTTAAATGAGACAATCAAGATGAGCACAATCAGTAAAACCAGCAAAACCAGTAAGCCAACCAGCCTGCTTTGGTTGCGTCGCGATCTGCGCTTAAGTGATCAAGCCGCGCTTAGCGCGGCTTTAGAGCACTCTGATCAGGTGATTCCAGTTTATATTTATTCTGATGCCAAAATGGACCAGCGTGGCGCTGCCAGTAACTGGTGGCTGCATTATTCTTTAGAGGCCTTCGACAAAAGCCTGAATCAAAAAGGCTCACGTTTGATTTTGCGCAGTGGCAAGCCGCTAGAGGTTTTAAAAAGTCTATTGTCTGAAACAGGCGCCACAGCTATCTATGCCAATCGGCTTTACGAGCCTGAGCTGGCGGCCCGTGATCAAAAATTGGCGAGTCAGTTGCCATTAGAGCTGTTTAAAGGCAATCTACTCAGCGAACCCTGGGAAGCTAAAACCGGTGCTGGTGGCCCTTATCGGGTCTTTACGCCTTATTGGAAATCCCGCCTGCTGCACTTAAGCCCTGAAGAGCCTTTACCTGCACCCCCAAAATTACCGCCTGTGCCTAAGTCTCTTAAGTCTGAAAAACTGGCTGATTTAGGTCTGCTGCCGCAAATCCCTTGGGATTTGCAGATGCGCAAACACTGGAAAATTGGTGAGCAGGCTGCTCTGGCCCAACTCAAAAGCTGGCTGGATCAAGGTATTGAGACCTATGCCACTACCCGTAATCTACCTGGTATGTCAGGGACATCCTCGCTGTCGCCGCATCTGCACTTTGGCGAAATCAGCCCCACTCAGATTTTCTGGGAACTGAGCCAACGTAACCCTGATCAGGCAGATCAGCGAGTGTTTTTTAGTGAGATTGGCTGGCGTGAGTTTTCCCATCACATACTGCATCACTTTCCTGATACCGTCACTGAACCGATGGATAAACGCTTTAAACATTTTCCCTGGCAGACTCACTCAAAAGCGCTAAAAGCCTGGCAGAAGGGCCAGACCGGTTACCCGATTGTTGATGCTGGCATGCGTGAGCTCTGGGCCTTGGGCTGGATGCATAATCGCGTCAGAATGATTGTGGCGTCTTTTTTGACCAAAGATTTATTGATTCCTTGGCAAAAGGGCGCTGAATGGTTTTGGGATACCCTGGTTGACGCTGATTTAGCCGCCAATACTTTTAACTGGCAGTGGACCGCAGGCAGCGGTGCTGATGCCGCGCCTTTTTTCAGAATTTTTAATCCAATCAGTCAGGGCGAAAAATTTGATCCAGAGGGACTTTATGTTCGGCAGTGGGTGCCAGAATTAGCTGCCCTGCCCGATAAATGGCTACATCGTCCCTGGGAAGCGCCAGAAGCTGTTTTGGCTGCAGCAAAGATCAAGCTGGGTCAGGATTATCCTTTGCCGATTGTCGATCATGCTGACGCTCGTCATGCAGCATTGATGGCTTTTCAGGGCATTAAAGGGCGTAAAAAAGAAACGGGACTTTTAGATTAGGCGTTATAGCTGAAGGGCTTTTAGGCAAATTGATCAAAATCACAGTAGCTGCGTGAGGGCCTGCATAAAGCGCAAGCGCTTACCAATGTTAGAGTTTGACAATGAGAGCTGAATCTTTAAATTGTCAGACAAAATTAAGCAGACTTTTAGACCTTTATTCAAGTTTTTGAAAAATTGCCCAAGTCCCTTTGGCTATGATCGAGATTGAACAGTCCCCCAGTCAGCGGCGTCTTAACAGCGCCTCACACAGATTCTTCATACAGATTCCTGACACAGAGTAAGGAGTAGCCCAGATGTATCGTATTCTGCCTGACCTTCAAGCTTTTTTTCATGCCTTTATGCCTCGTTTTGCACTGGCTGGCCCGCATATGTCACCTGCTACGGGCTTTCCGCCTCAGGCACTTAGAGCAAGTCGGCCGCCTGAACGTCCAAAGTCTGCGCCCTTTGAGATCCAGCCTGCTGAGCCTGAATCTCCTGTTTTAAGTGAAAATGAGCTGATTGAAATGAAGCGGATCTGCGCTTTAAATGGTGAAGCCTGGCGTTTGCGCATGATCGAAGCTTATGAGCAGGCCATCACTAGCATCCAGTTTATGTACTCTAATTCTGCTGCCCGTACTCGAATGGAAGCTCAATTACTCGAAGATCTGCTGCGTGAGTTAGGGGATTACGAAGCCGACTAGACAGACTAGACAGACTAAGCGAGATGTTCCAGCTTGTCGGGATTAAGGACCGCAAATAGATTTTGAATTCCGTCTGGCAGCCAGTCAAAGCTTAAGACCATTTGCAGCTGTTCTTGCCAGTAGACGAGTAAGCCCAGCGTGCCGTTGATCCAGGTGATCTGCATATCTGCGTTTGGCGGGATCTTGGCCAGTAAACTCAAAATCAGACGCGCTACTTTATGATTGCCATAAATCGGGTTCAGCGCGGCGGTGACTTTACCGCCACCATCAGAATAAAAGACAGCGTCTTCCGCCAGTAAGGATTTTAAACGTTCAAGTTCTCCGCGCTGACACGCTTCAAGAAAGGCCTTCAGCAGGTTTTGCTGACGCTCAGGGTCAACGGGTTGAGGCCGCTTATTGCTTTGTAAATGGGCTTTAGCGCGATGAACCAGTTGGCGACAATAATCCTGACTTTCACCCACCAGCTCTGCAATTTCAGCGTACTCATAGTCAAAGACAACTCTGAGCAAAAATACCGCTCGCTCAAGTGGGTTTAAACGTTCTAACAGCAATAAAAAAGCGGTAGAAAGACTCTCTGCTAACTCAAACGCCTGTTCTGGACTCGTCTCAGTCATGACCCAGGGCTCTGGCAGCCAGGGACCTGTATAGCTTTCGCGCTGACGTTTGGCGCTGCGCAGCTGATCAATGGCGCCATGGGTGACCATACGGGTCAGGTAATGATCGGGTTTTTGCAGTTGGCTGAGTTCCTGGCGCTGCCAGCGTAAATAAGTTTCTTGCAGCAAATCTTCAGCGTCTGTAACGGAACCCAGCAGGCGATAAGCGAGCGCCTGGAGTTTAGGCCGCTCGCGCTCAAAAATAATCAGATGAGCACTCATATCTTTACCGCCTTTGGCTTTTGTACAGGCATCATACCAAGTTGTAAGTCTAAAGCCTGGGCCGCTGCGTGGCCACTGGCCAAAGCGGCATCTGCCAGCCAGCCGGTTTGGCCGACCCAGTCACCAGCCAGATAAACACCGTTTAACTCTTTTACCTGAATCGCCGGCCGTCCGGCTAAACCGCCTTTTTGAGCGGTTGCCATGCCTTGCACAACATGAAGATGGGGATAATAAAACTGATGACTCACTTGTTGGCGCCAGCCAGGCTGTAAAGCATCCAATCTGGCCTCAAGCAGCGGGTGGGGATTGTGTGGTTGATCTGGGCCTCCCAGATACCAGGCTGCATGTATGAGTGCACCTTGATCAGGTGCCAGACGTGCGCTGGCAGAATGCACAGATAAATAGCTGGCTTCGTCGAGTCCAAAAGCAGAGAGTTGTTTGGGTGCTGGCAAGGTTTTGAGGCCGAGATCCAAACAGGCTGCGCGAACCGGCTGGAGCTGCTGAATTTCTTGATGCAGCAAAAGTTCTGGCCATTCAGCGAGTAATTTCTGGACTGCTTGTGGCGGCAGCGCTAAAATCAGTCCTGACACTTCAAAGTCAGGGCCATGCTGGGGTGTAATGAGCCAGCTGTCAGCGCTTTGTTTAAGCTGTTTGAGTGGATTGTTTAAGCGCACCTCGACGCCTGATTTTTGGGCCTGCTGCAATAATTGATCAACTAAAGACTGCCAGCCGCCGTCCAGATAAAGCACATTGCCTTTTAGTGCGAGTTGAAGCTGTTGAATGGCCACTTCAGCGCTCAGTTGGCTAAAGTCTGCACAATAGGTACTAACACGAATCAGCAAGCCGATTAAGGTTTTTAGAGCCTGGCCTTTGACGGGTTTAAGCCATTGCTCAGTAGACATCCAGGCATAGTCAGCTGGGTTTAAACGCATTAACTTCAGTATCCAGCTGATTAACCCGAGTTTTTCAGCCAGACTCAGCTTGGCAATCGCGCTCAATACAGGTCTGAGCTGTCCTTTGCTAAAGGCATGGGTACCAACAGCAGCAGGCGTTTTGCCTTTGAGCTGGATGCCAAGTTGTTGAAGCAGGCTGATACCCTGGCCTGCACGATAAAGGGCATGAGGGCCGAGATTAAACGTCCAGTTTTCCTGCTGGCGACTTTTGCCTCGGCCACCCGCCTGAGCACTTTGTTCTAACAAAATCACTTTATGGCCTGCCCGAGCTAAAAATAGAGCCGCAGTCAGGCCCGCCAAGCCAGCGCCTGCGACAAAAACAGGTAAGGTTTGGGTGTTTGTTGAGTGTTGTTCTAGATGGCTGGTCATAGAGGATGTCTCCTGATGCTTTACCCTTTAGACGAGATAGGGTTATGACCTGTGACAGATTGAGAAAAAATTAAAAAAGACTGAACAGTTTCTGTTTGCTTTAAGAGGTAAAGATTTGGTTAGATTTCCTTAATCTTTAAGTCTTTGACGCAATTTTTACGCCAAAATACCCGATAGATCCAGGATAGAAACAGCAGGAGATTCAAAAATGACCAATATCTCAAATAAAGTTCCCGGCGGTGACTGGAAGCTACCCAGTATTCCGTCGGCTCCCTCACCCGCCAAACCGGTTCCCAATCCAGCTGGTGGTGGCGTTGAGCCTGCTCCTGCTGAACCTGCTATTGATCTTAAATCCATCTTGCCCAATTTTCCTGGTAAGCCTATCCGTCCAGTTGAGCCTAAAATTGGGCTGTTAAAGTCAGATATTAAACAGGACATTCAGGAAATTCGAACATCTAAAGGCACTAGCAATGTTCAGGCTTTGCTGGAGTTTAAAGGCAATCTTGAAGAATCCAGCACCAAAGAACTTGAATCAGCTCAGAGCTATCTGGTTGATGAAATGGCCAGTCCCGACAATAAAGACGACCAATTGCTGGGTGTGCTGTTAAAAACAGTTAACGAAGAACTCAACGATCGTCGTGGCACCAATATTAAGCCCCGGCCTTTCCCTATGCCGCATCTGCTTGAAAAAGAAGACCCCAAATTAGACAAGCCGATTATCAAAGGCGGCGGTGGCCGCATCGTTGACTAGTTAATTTAGCGCATTCTGGATTTAAAAAAAATTCAAACAGGGCTCTGGCTAAAACCAGGGCCTTGTTGCATTTGTCGGCGCTTGGCTTTGTAAGGCCGTGTTAGAATGCATTCACACCCTGATTTCAGTCCCGGAGGCCTGTTTTGTCTCAGTTGTCCCCTGTGTCCTCAACAGCTGACACCCTTGCAGACACAAGTGAGGCCTGCGTTGTTTATATGACCGCCAGCTCCGAAGCCGAGGCCCAGACGCTTGCCCAGGCCCTGGTCAGTGAGCGCCTGGCTGCCTGCGTCAATCGTGTCGGGCCGATTGTATCAACTTATGTCTGGGAAGGTGAGCTCCAGCAGGATACTGAATATCTGCTGATCGCCAAAACCCGACGCAGTCTGGTGCCGATGCTGAGCAAGCGGGTCAAAGCCCTGCATTCTTATGATTTGCCCGAGGTCATTGCTTTACCTGTGGTCGCGGGTTTGCCCGCTTATCTGGACTGGATCAGCCAATCTACTCAGGAGTCCTGACATGTCTCATTTTGCTTTTCATGAAGAAAATCGCCGCCGCTTAATGGAGCAGCTTGGTCCCGACGGCGTTGCCGTGATCTTTAGCGCCCCCGAATCTACTTATAGCCATGATGTTCATTACGTTTATCGCCAGAACAGCTATTTTCAGTATCTGACCGGCTTCCTTGAGCCCAGTTCAGCGCTGGTGATTGCCCCAGGCCATGAACAGCCCTATGCGCTGTTTGTGCTGCCGCGTGATCTCGAAAAAGAAATCTGGAACGGCTTCCGCGCCGGTGTAGATGGTGCAAAACGCAGCTTTGGCGCCCATGCCGCTTATACGATTGATCAGCTCAGCCAGATTTTGCCTGACTATCTCGCCAATCGCCAGACCCTTCATTATAATTTTGGCCAGTCTGACGCCAATGACCGGATTGTGTTTGGCGCGCTTAACAGCGTTCGCGGCAGAATCCGTCACGGCGTGCGGGCACCTAAACTGCTTCAGGATCCGGGTCTGATTCTGAACGAAATGCGCTTGTTTAAACAGCCTTTAGAAGTTGAACTGATGCAGAAAGCCGCCGATATTTCTGCTGAAGCCCACTGCGAGGCGATGCGTAAAATTAAGCCTGGCATGTATGAATATGAAGCTGAAGCAATTATTGAGCATCACTTCCGTCGCCATAATTCTCGCATGGGCTACCCTGCAATTGTGGGCGGGGGTCTTAACGCCACGATTTTGCACTATATTGAAAACAATAAAGAATTAGTTGATGGCGATTTGCTGTTGATTGATGCTGGCGCTGAATACGCTCATTATAATGCCGATATTACCCGTACTTTCCCGATTAACGGCCGCTTTACCCCTGCTCAAAAAGCAGTTTACGAAGTCGTGCTGGCGTCTCAGAAAGCCGCTGTGGAAATGGTCAAACCGGGCATTCGCTTTTTAGATCTGCACACCAAAACCGTTGAGATCATTACCGAGGGGCTGATTGATCTAGGCTTGCTTAGCGGCAGCCGCGACAGCTTAATTGAACAAGGCGCTTACCAGAAGTTCTTTATGCACAAAACCGGTCACTGGCTCGGTGGTGATGTGCATGATGTGGGTGAGTATCTTGATGCTGAAGGCAAGTCTCGCAAACTTGAAGCGGGTATGGTCACGACCATTGAGCCGGGTATTTATGTCGGCCCCCACCTTTCAGCTGAAGTCTCGCGTGAGTTCCACCACATCGGGATCCGTATTGAAGACGATATTTTAGTCACAGAGCAGGGTTATCACAATCTGACTGCGGGTGTGCCTAAAGAAATCAGCGAGATTGAGACCTTAATGGCAGGTTAGTCAGCAGAGATGTCGGACCCCAAATCCTTTATTGAGCCCTTCAAAAATCGCCTGTTAGAAGTGTTTAACTCTTCTTCGCAGAGTGAAGATGGTGGTTATCGCCATAGTATTTTTACGCGCGAAGAGCGCAAACGTAAAAAAGAGGGCGCTAAAGACAGTTGGGAAGAAGAGTCCCTGCATCTCTTTGAAGACTTTTTGTCGCTGGACGAAGAGAAAATTACTCATGGTCTGGCCAAAGCCAAAGTCCGCAAAGCGCTTGATAAAAAATACGCCCAGTCCCGCCAGGGCGAGCTGATTGAGCATGAGACGCGCGCATTAGAAGACACGCTTGATGCAACGACGATTGCGCCAGAAATCACTGCTCGTAAGCTCGCCTTGCTGGAGATCTGGATGGATGATCTCGCGCGCTTGCTGCGCACACGTTATCCGGCCTTATCAGGCTGGGTTAATTTACTTTCGCGCCCCGCTTGGGTTCATCTGGCCCAACAGGGCATGCAGCCGCGCTTTTTGCTCAATCTGATGATCCTGGCCTGGTATCGCCGCACGGGCCGCGAAGCCAGCGATAGCCGCGAAGCGCTGCTGTATCTGCAATTACATATTCAGTATCTCAACCTGGGTTTTAAATCTGAAGAGATTGTTCTGCATCTAGAAAAGTACACGCTGGATGTTGATAGCTTTGAGTCTTTGTTAAATCAGACCCTTCATGCTTTAGAGCGCAATGGTGAGCTGCTTGAAAGTTTTGAAACCCTGCTCAAAGTGCGCTGTAGTCAGGCCCGTCGTTACTTTTTACGTTTATTGGGCCAGCCCTGGCTAGATCCGGATAAGCGCCTGGCGCGTTTTCATCTCAATCAGCGCTTTGGACGTCTGCGCAGTCAATTGCGTGAACTGCGCGAACGCCTGCAGACCGGTCGGGCTGTAAGCCCCGAAGAACTCGTCGCTTTTCAAACCCACTGGCGTGGCCAAAGTCTGGCGCTGGTGGCTTTAAATCTGCTCAACGCCGCTCAGGAAAATCTGCCTCTGCGTGAGCACACGCTCAATCCCCAGCTGCAATCAATCGGACTGAGTGTTCAATCACCTGATGTTCAAAAGCTGCTGGGCATGATTAATTTAGAGCGTCTGGAGCGCTGGATTCGTCTGAGTCAGCAGGAAGCTGAAGCTCCAATGGATCCTGGTTTTATTTCGGATGCTGTGATTGATCAGGCCCTGTTACCTGCAATTGAGCAGGATGACTGGACTACCCTTGAAAAATGGGCTTTGCTTAAGTCCTGGTACGGCAGTGGTTTTCGCCAGATGGGCTTAGAACCTTTGGGCAAACAGCTGGATGCGTTTTTACCCCCACAAGTTGAGTAAGCGCATTTAGCTCATTTTAAAACTATAAGGGTTTAGAGAGGGCGGTCCAGATCCGGAGGCAAAGGATCCGGGTGTTGATGATAAAACTTTTCGCGATCTTCAACCCGTTCAATCATCAGCTGATCGGCTTTGGCGCGCCAGATTTTAGAAGTTGTCGAGATTTCTTTGAGCTCTTCAAGAATCTTGAGATTAATATCCTGAATCAGATGCTGAATGCGATCATCCAGCGCCAGCTCTAGCACCTGATCTAAGACATCATCCACTAACTCACTTAAAATCGACTGCATCTCAGGGCTGCGTAATTGTTTTTGCCAGGCATCTAAAAAAGCGTCCATGGCCTGTTCACTCATGCGTGAAATCCGCTCTTCGCTGAGCAGGTTAGCAACAAGGCCACTGACTAAAGGCAGAGAGCTTAGGCGTTTATATTCATCTGTGGCCTGGACGCTTTGAATCACCAGATTGGCAATGGTGTCAGTCAGCTCAGGTTGGCGCAGCTGAAGAGTGGGTAAATCAATTCGCTGCAGGCTTGAAACAATCACGTTGCGGATTTCAGCGCGATTGGCGCGCAGGGTGTCTTCAATCAGCTCACGGCTGCCGCCGAGACGGGTTTTGTCTTGAATATTGGTGAGAATATTAATCGCGACCCGGTCAGAGATTTCTTCCATCACAATCGCCTGATATTTCAGGATCGATTGATAAAGCTTAGAGTTGCGCATATTAATCACATCACTGCGCACCAGGCGATAGTACACTGCCAAAATTCTCAGCAAACGTAAAAAACGCAGCTGTGGCAGCGGAATACAGCTCACGATGTCATACCAGTGATAAATCGGGTAAAGCACTTTTTGCTCGCGTCCTAAGCGCACAACGGCCTGGCGCCAGGAATATAAAAACTCAATTAGAAAGATACAGATAAAAAACAAGTCAATATATAAAAAATAATCAATAAATCGGCCATTTTTTCCGATATGACGCCAATAGTTTAATTCTAAATTAGGTTTGATCTCCTGCTCAAAAAAATGCTGGCGTCTGTCTAGATCCGTACAGCCCATTTTCCAAAATGTGCGAAAGGCTTGTTTTGAGCTGTTTTGGACCCCAGTAAAATTCCGCACATCTTCTTTGATCATTTCTAAACGGCCAGAAAGCTGAGCCCGCGCAAAGGGATCTTCTTCGATCATTTGATCCGTTAGGCGAATCAGATCCTGTTGTTGGCTAAGAGACTGATTAGAGTCAGCCTGGCCCGTGCGACAAGCTGCAAAATAAGTCTCTGCTTCTTGCTGAAGCAACACTGTATCGCGATGGGGCTCGACCCCTTTGAGTTGATCATAATTCTGGGTCAGAGCAGGAAAAATTTTATAGTAATAGGGCCTGAGCTGAAAATAAGTCGTGTCAAAGCCCAGTAAAAGCAGATGCAGCAGGGCCAGCCCCAGCATACACAGATCGATCATCAGGCGATGGGGACGCTTGGTGCGCAGCGCTTCCCAGTTAATTAGATGGAGCATGGCTGGTAGCTTGAGAACAAGACTTGATTGAGGGTCTGAGAATGATTCATGCTGCAATTCTCCATCTTCTTAATTCTTAAGCTACCAGTAACCCGCCACGAGCTACTAGCCCTTAGCGGCTGGTCCGGAGCCCTTGCTGGCGTTGTTCACGCTCTAAAGCCAGGCTAATCAGCTTATCTAACAGTTCTGTATAGCCAATTCCACTGGCTTCCCAGAGTTTGGGATACATCGAGATGCGAGTAAAGCCAGGCAGGGTATTAATTTCATTCACATATACATCCCCTTCGGGGGTCAAGAAGCAGTCCACGCGGGCTAAACCTTCAGCGTTCAGCACACGAAAAGACTCAATTGCCAGTTGCTGCACGCGCTGAATCGTTTCATCTGGCAGCTGGGCTGGAATCTCAAGTATCGCGCCACTTTCGTCAATATATTTGGCTTCGTAGCTATAAAACTCAGCCTGGACTTTGATTTCGCCTGGTACTGAAGCAATGGGCTGTTCATTGCCCAGCACTGAACATTCAATTTCGCGTACGGTTAAACCCTGCTCAACCAATACTTTTGTATCGTAACTAAAGGCGTCTGCTAATGCTGGCGCCAGATCTTCGGCTTTTTTGACTTTATGAATGCCAACTGAAGAACCCAGATTGGCAGGTTTAACAAAAATCGGAAATCCACCCAGCGATTCAATGATCGCCGCATGATCCAGATTCTGTTCCCAGGCATAAACCGTCACCCATTTGGGGGTTGGAATACCCGCTTGCAGCAGCAGGCGCTTCATGATGTCTTTGTCCATGCCAACAGCAGAGCCTAAGACGCCACTGCCCACAAAGGGCACACCCGCCATGCGTAACAAGCCCTGAACAGCACCATCTTCGCCGTAAGTGCCGTGCAGCACGGGGAAGACGACATCCAGAGCAGGTAAGGGGCTCATATCGCTGGATTTGACTAATTGCTGGCCGCCAGAACCCGGCTTGAGCACCAAGGCGTTACTGGCTTGATTGAGTTTCAGCAGTTCAGGCTGCTGGGCGCCCAATAAAAAATGGCTGGTGTCGTTAAGATACCACTGACCATCACGATCAATGCCAATCAGAGTGAGGTCATATTTATCGCGATCCAGAGCCTCGATAATATTACGAGCCGACTGGATTGAGACTTCATGTTCAGCGGAGCGGCCGCCAAAAATAATGCCAAGGTTGAGTTTGCGGGACATATAGCTGCCTCAGGTAGTCAGGTTTGAAGGCATTATAGCGAGTGCTGGGTTATCAGTGGTGGGTGGTGGGTCACGAAATAGCAAGCTTCTTTACACAGGGCTCATAACCCAAAACCCACTATCGCGCGCAGGACGCGGCTAGACTTCTGCTTCGAGGCTCTGCAGTTTGCGGGTGAATAAATCATTAAAGCGATTCAGGGTGTTGAGATCACCTTGCTCAATCGCCTGGAGCAGGGTTTTGTGTAAGCGTTCAATTTCGGCCAGACTCTGAACCTGATTAGAGCCGGATGGGCCTTTAATCCGGTCACGCAGACCCTTAATCCGATTATTAAGGTCGGTACTAAACTGCTGGTGTAAATGCGGTAGGGTGCGGGCTTCGGTTTCCATGCGGTTAAGTTGTTTACGCCAGTCGCGCAGCTTTTTTTCAACCCCTAAAGGGTCGCGCTCATTTTGTTTTTCGAGCCGCTGAAGTTCACTTAGCGCTTGCTGATACCCCTGCTGAATTTTGACAAGCTTTAATTCGGGGTGCTGTTTGCGCAGTTCGCTGATTTCCTGACTAAAGGCCTGGCGGCGGTTGTCAGCTTGTTCAAATAATTGTTGATTAGCAGAACGCACGTCTTTTAGATTGCGTAAAACGAGCAAACCCTGATTATGCAGCTGTTTGCCCTCTTCGAGTTTGCGTTCAAGTTCGCGAAAAAACTCAATTGCTTCTACGCGGGTCTCGCGCAGGCCCAATTGGCGAACTTCTTCGTCATAGGCATCAAAGATCGCTTCATATTCTTCTTGCAGATGATGAATGCTTTTGAGAAAGAGCTTAAGTGTGGTTTCTGTTTCGCCCAGATAACCATGAAAGTCCGGCATCACGGATTCCAGGCTTTCGTAAACCTGCTCAAGTTGTTCATGTACAAGCTGGCCTTGTTGTGAAAAACGATTGACTAAATTCTGCGTGGAGCTCCAGCGCTTCCAGAACTTAAAGCCAAACCAGCCAGCTGTTGCCAGAGCTGCAGCTGCTAAAGCTGCAATCACCCAGGTCAGATCATCGGGCAAAAGTGCGATAGCGCGATTTGGGCGAGAAGAATTTTTTTCGACTGTTACGTCATCTTGAGCTTCAGGGATTTCAGATGCCTGAGGCTGACGGCTGGGGGCGGTAGGCTGACTCAGTGCGTCGCTGACGTTTTCAATGGCTTGGGGAACCATATCCAGATGGCTGATCCCGGCACTTAGATCTAAGGGTGTTTCGGGGTTGCTTGATGGCTGTGCAGAAGCAGCTGAACCTGACGGACTGGGTTCTGGCAGGGATATTTCTTGAGCCTGAGCATTTTTTTTCAGCTGGGCCTGTAAGTCTGGACCTGCATGAACTCCGATTCGACGTCGGTCTAAAGCGACAACGACTAACATGCTGTCTTCAGGTAATTGCCAGTGTTTAAACAGTCCTGAAGCATAATTGCCAAGATTCAGGTTTTTTGTTGAAGGTAGATACACAACCCGAACTGGAAAAGGGTACTGGCTGATTTGGCTCTGGATTTTGTTCAGATAATCAGCCTGTAATTCTCCTGATGCATCTGTGACGGTTTCACCTTCCACTAGGGCAGGAAAACTTTGAGCCTGAATTTCTGCGCTAAAAGAGGCAAGCACAGACAGGCCGATGGCGATATACAGGATCAGATGTTGCCAGCGCATACTCTCCATTGTAGCCCGAAGTTTTAGGAAGCCCAACTATGCCGTTTTTGCCGATATAGACTGCGCTTTCACTTTGACTTCTTTTTTACGCGTGTGATAACATAAATGGTTGCATAAACTGGTCGTATATTCTTCTTTAACTTTGCTAGTCTAAACTTAGACTTGTCTTAAATTAGTTCCAGTTAAGTTAATGATTGCCCCAAAACCAGTTACGAGATTGGGATAGCTGTTAGGGATGGCTCTTTGATTCGGGTGATAGTCAGAGCAAGCCTGGGCTCGGCCCTCGAGCCCAAAAATGTAAGGAGTTCAACTTAATATCAAGCATGAGAAGCAAATCCACTAGCCTTACCGTTGATGACGAGCTGATGGACGACGATCTTTCTGATAGTCCCGAGATAGCCGGTTCCGATGATGATGATGATGCGTTTAGCGACGACCTAAAAGACGAGCAGGCCTCAAAAGCCTCTCCCGACATTGATCTGTCTACCAAGCACCTCCATCGGGAAGATGACATCTCTTCAATCCAGGTCTACCTGAATTCAATCGGGAAAACCCCGCTATTGACCGCAAAAGAAGAGATTGAGCTGGCCAAACGTATTGAACAGGGTGATATTCAGGCGAAAAACCACCTGATTATTGCCAACCTGCGTCTGGTTGTCAGCATCGCTAAGCGTTACTGTGATCTGGGCCTGCCTCTGCTGGACCTGATCCAGGAAGGCAATACCGGTCTGATCCGCGCTGTCGAAAAGTATGACTATAAAAAAGGTTATCGCTTCAGCACTTACGCCACTTGGTGGATCCGCCAGGCGATTACGCGTGCAATTGCTGACAAAGGCCGTAATATCCGCCTGCCAGTACACGCTACCGAAGCGATTCAGCGTCTGAAAAAAATCCGCCGCCAGCTGACGTTTGAACTGGGTCATTACCCTTCAGACGAAGAACTGGCTGAAGCAGCGGGTCTGCCCCTGAGCAAGATCCGCCAGCTTAAGCGTGTGGTTAAGCGCACTGTGTCGCTTGCCACTCCGATTGGGCCCGATGACGATCGCAGTCTGGTTGATCTGATCGAAGATGAATATAGCGTTCATCCGACCAAGACCGTTATCGACAAAATGCTGTCTGAAGACATTCAGGAGCTGCTTGGCACACTTTCGCCGAGAGAGCGTGAAATACTGACGATGCGTTACGGTATCAATGATGACCGTCCTTGTTCGCTGGCTGAAATCGGCGCCAAAATGGGTGTCACCCGTGAGCGTATTCGCCAGATTGAAGCTAAGGCTCTGCGCAAGCTGCACTATTACGGTCAGCGCAAACGCCTGGACGAATATCTGCACGACGAGGCCTAAAGGTAGAGAGTAGGTGGTAGGGAGTAGATAGGGAAAATATATCCCCCAAGCCCCCAGCTACCACCTACTGACTACCCCTACTTTTATGCCATCTGAACGTCTCGATATATTGCTCGTCAACGCGGGCTTTTTCCCTACCCGGGAGAAAGCCCGCGGTGCCATTATGGCCGGATTAGTGCGCCAGGGTCCTAAATTATTAGATAAACCTGGACATAAATTTGCGGCTTTACCTGATGATTTAATCGTCAAAGGGGACAATTGCCCCTATGTAAGTCGGGGTGGGCTTAAGCTCGCCAAAGCGCTGGAAGTCTTTCAGGTTTCAGCTGATCAACGGGTCTGTTTAGATGTGGGGGCCTCAACCGGAGGCTTTACAGACTGCCTCTTGCAGTCTGGTGCTCAAAAGGTCTATGCCGTTGACGTGGGCTACGGTCAGATTGACTGGAAGCTGCGTACAGATCAGCGGGTTGTGGTAATTGAAAAAGTCAACGCCCGTTATTTAACCCCTGACGAGCTCTACCCAGACGGTGTAAAAGCCAGTCTGGCAGTGATGGATGTCTCGTTTATTTCTATTCTCAAAATTCTGCCAGCTTTATCAGAACTGTTAAGCCCCGAGGGCATGCTGGTCAGCCTGCTTAAACCTCAGTTTGAGGCTCCGCCAGAAGACAATCGCAAAGGGATTGTGTCAGATCCCAAAGCCCATCTGCGCGTCTTAAAACGCCTGCGTGATGAGAGTCCTCAATTGGGCTGGCATCTGCATGCTGCCATTCGTTCACCGATTCGCGGCAAATCTGGTAACCGAGAATTTTTGGGTGTATTCTACAGATTCCCGCCTGAGCGAGAACCTGAATTTGAAGCTTTGATCGCAGAAACGGATGAGCCATGAACGACGCCAAAGAAGCCAGTCAGCAAGCCGAGCTGCTGCATAAGCTCGGATTAGCGCCCAAAGCAGTAGATCCTGATCTGCTGCGCCAGGCTCTGACCCATAAATCAGTGGTGGTCGACAAAGCCACCCAACATCTGCCCCATAACGAACGCCTGGAATATCTGGGAGATGCTTTTCTAAAGTCCAGCATTAGCGAATGGCTGTTTTTGCATTTAACGGATGCTGATGAAGGCCGGATGAGCCAGATTCGTAGTTATGTGGTCAGTGATGCTGCTCTGTCTAAAGCCGCTGCACGCTTAGACTTAGCGCGTTATATTCTGCTGGGTGATTCTGAGCGTGCAGCAGGTGAGCTGCGTGAATCGATTCTGGCCAATGTTTTAGAATCGCTGTGCGGGGCTTTATTTTTATCAACGGATTTTCGCACCACTGCCCGGATTATTTTGGAGTTGCTTAAGCCTGAGCTTAAGCTGGCGGTTCAGGGGCAGGCCGAAGAAGTTTTAAATTATAAAGCGATGCTGCAAGAACACACTCAGGCCCAGCTTAAAGTGCTGCCAGAGTATGAAGTCTTGTCATCTGAAGGCCCGGATCATGATCGGCAATTTAATATTCAGGTCTCGCTTAACGAGAAGGTTTTAGGCAGAGGCAGCGGTCGTTCTAAAAAAAAGGCTGAGCAAGATGCTGCGCGCAACGCAATGATTCAGATGAAATTGCTTGACCGCAACAGCCATGACGAGCCTAACCCAATGCCCAAAAAAGCGGCAAACTTTTTTGATGCCGTCAGCGTTAAACGCTTAGATCGCAAAAAAGCGCTGATGCTGGCTCCCTCGATTTTATCAGCGGATTTTTCATGCTTAGGTGATGCGCTGAAACAAATTGATGAAGGTGGCGCTGAATGGGTACATTTAGACGTCATGGACGGTCACTTTGTCCCCAATCTGACCCTTGGCCCGCCTGTGATTAAAGCATTACGCCCGCATAGCGCTAAAGTCTTTGATGCTCATCTGATGATGACCAATCCTCAGGACTATATCGAAGCCTTTGCTCAAGCGGGCTGTAACCGCATCACGGTGCATTATGAAACCTGCCAGCATCTGGATCGAGTTGTGAGCCAGATTTTAGATGCCGGAGCTTTACCGGGTGTCTCACTCAATCCCCATACCCCAGTCAGCGTGCTTGAAGATATTCTGCATAAACTGCATCTGGTGCTGATTATGTCCGTCAATCCGGGCTTCGGCGGCCAGAAGTTTATTCCGCGTGCGCTGACCCGGATTCATCAAGTCGCAGACATGCGCAAAGCCCAAGGGCTTGAAAAACAACTGCTGATTGAAGTAGATGGCGGAATCAACGATCAGACTTTAGAAGCCGTGATCGAAGCCGGTGCTGATGCCGTTGTGATCGGCTCAGCGATTTTTGAACAGCCGGATCCAGTTGCAACCATGCGCCATTACCAGCACAAGCTCTATGAGCTTGAACAGCGCTATCGCAAGAATGGAAAACAGGGATTAAAAGCTTAAAGAGCAAATGAACGTAAGGACAAAAAGACATCTTTGCATTTAGTCTTTTTGTCCTGCGTCCATTCATTCGTCTTCTTCTGCCTATGCTAGACTTGACTGCAAACCAGTCGAACGGAGACCTAAAGCCATGTCGATCGAACGTGTCTTTGTTGCCGGCGGCGGCCTGATGGGCGGTGGTATCGCCTATGCTGTCAGCGTGGTAGCTGAGAAAAACGTCACTGTTTATGATATTAACGAAGAAGTCCTGGCCCGGAGCCAGGCTGCTCACAGCAAATTGCTGAATAAACTTGTTGAAAAAGGTAAGCTCAGCGCTGAACAAGTCGAAGCCGCCAATCAGCGCCTGAACTGGACCACGGATCTTGAGCAAGCGAGCAAAGCCCAGCTGGTGATTGAAGCGATCCCAGAAAAGCTGGCCTTAAAACAAGAATTTTTTAGCCGTCTGGATCAGATCTGTCCACCAGAGACGATTTTTGCCAGCAATACTTCTTCTTTACCGATTACCAGCCTGGCGAGCGTGACTAAACGCGGTGATCGCTTTATCGGGATGCATTTTTTCTCACCGGTACACCTGATGAAGTTACTCGAGTTGATTCGCGGGCTTGAGACCTCTGAAGCAACTTATGAAACAGTTAAAGCTTTTGGTGTTGCCCTCGGCAAAGAGGTGATTACCGCCAACGACTTCCCTGGCTTTATTACCACCCGTTTGGGTATGGTGCTCTTAAACGAAGCGATGTTTGCGCTGATGGAAGGCGTTGGCACAGCTGAAGATATTGATTTAGGCATGAAGCTGGGCTTTAATCATCCGATGGGCCCACTGGCTCTGGCTGATGCGGTTGGCTTAGATGTCTGTTTGTCAGCAATGACAACCATGCAAGAAGGCTTTGGCGATCAGCGCTATCGCCCCTGTCCCCTGCTCAAGCGCCTGGTTCAGGCCGGACACCTCGGCAAAAAGACCGGTCGCGGTTTTTACACATATGCCTAGCTGCTAGCGATGAGCTGTGAGCTTCTGGCATGATGGCTTATAAGCTCACAGCCTTTGTTTGCACCTGACACCCTACCATGGAGGAAAGCATGAGTTCCGAGAGCAAAGAGACACACGAAAAATGGATGAAGCGTGCCCTGGAGCTGGCGCGTAACGGATTTATCAAGATCTCACCTGATCCCTTTCGCGGCGCGTTGCTGGTTAAAGAT
>CAJYHH010000219.1 GCA_913773825.1 Candidatus Sericytochromatia bacterium
CAGCGTGTCTACGACATGGTGATGTCCTTTGGGACCGAAGAGTATACCGAGTACAAAAAGCGGATTATTCGCTATAAGTTTTTTAATGACCCCTTTGGTGGCGGCAATGACGCGATCTTTGGTCTGGATATTCATCTGATGAAGTTGGTTCAGGTCTTAAAAGCAGCGGCTCGCCGCTATGGGACCGAAAAGCGCGTCATTCTGCTGCATGGCCCGGTCGGTTCATCTAAATCAACCGTTGCCCGTCTGCTCAAAAAGAGTTTAGAAACTTACAGCCGCACGCCTGAAGGGGCGCTGTACACTTACTCCTGGATTTTAGAAGACGGCAGCGAGCTCCCCAGCCCGATGCATGAAGACCCGCTTAAGCTGTTGCCCGCAGACCTGCGTGATCAGGTGATGGAAAAAATCAACGAGCGCTTAGCGCCTGAAGACCGTTTAGTGATTGAAGGCGACCTCAATCCGCTCTGCCGTTATTACTACAACTACTTTTTAAGCAAATATAATGGTGACTGGGCCCAGGTACTCAAACATATTAAAGTTCGCCGAATGGTGATCTCAGAGCGTGACCGTTCAGGGATCGGTACTTTTCAGCCTAAAGACGAAAAGAACCAGGACTCTACTGAGTTAACGGGTGATATCAACTATCGTAAAATCGCTGAGTACGGCTCAGACTCAGATCCTCGCGCTTTTAACTTTGACGGTGAATTTAATATTGCCAATCGTGGCATTATTGAATTTATTGAGGTTCTGAAATTAGACGTAGCCTTCTTGTATGACTTGCTGACGGCTTCGCAGGAGCATCGCATCAAGCCGAAAAAGTTTGCCCAGACGGATATTGATGAAGTGATTATCGGTCATACCAACGAGCCTGAGTTCCGTAAGCTGCAGAGCAATGAGTTTATGGAAGCCCTGCGTGACCGTACGATCAAAATTGATATCCCTTATATCACCAAGCTCTCTGAAGAAATTAAAGTCTACGAAAAAGACTTTAATTCCACCAAAATTAAAGAGATGCATATTGCTCCTCACACGATTGAAATGGCGGCGATGTGGGCAGTTTTAACCCGACTTGAAGAGCCGAAAAAACACCAGCTGACGCTGCTGCAAAAAATGAAGCTCTACAACGGCCAAATGGTGCCGGGCTTTACTGAGGATAACGTTAAAGAGTTGCGCAAAGAAGCTGTGCGTGAAGGCCTTAACGGTATTTCACCCCGTTATATTCAGGACAAGTTATCTAATGCGCTGGTCAAATACGCAGATGAAAAATACATCAACCCCTTTATGGTGATGAACGAACTCGAAGCCGGTTTAAAACAGCATGCGCTCTTAAATTCCGAGGACGAGAAAAAACGCTATAAAGAGCTGCTGGCAACGGTTAAAGAAGAATACGAAAACATCGTCAAAGGCGAAGTTCAGCGTGCTATTTCTGCCGACGAAGATGCGATTCGCAATCTGGCCGGCAATTACATCGAAAACGTCAAAGCCTATACCCAAAAAGAAAAGGTCCGCAATAAATACACCGGTAATTATGAGCAGCCTGACGAAAATCTGATGCGTGCGATTGAGGAAAAAATCGATATCCCTGAAAGCCGCAAAGATGACTTCCGTCGCGAAATCATGAACTATATCGGTGCATTGGCGATTGAAGGCCGGACCTTTGAGTACAACACCAATGCACGCCTGCAAAAAGCGCTTGAACTGAAGCTCTTTGAAGACCGCAAAGATTCGATCAAGCTGACCAGCCTGTTGAGCAATGTGCTCGACGAAAAAGCCCAGCAGCAGATCGACATTGTCAAAGAGCGTTTGATCAAACACTACGGCTACAGTGAATCGTCATCAACTGACGTACTCAACTTCGTTGCGAGCATCTTTGCTCGTGGGGATGCCAAAGATAGATAGTGGTGGGTTTTGAGGGATGAGTGGTGGGTAGAAAAACTCATCACTCACCACTCAGACCTGACCAGCTAGCCATCATCTAAGAAGAGGGACAAGGCGCTGATTATGGCTCAGACAAAAATCGATCAGGACGTTGGCCGCTTTAAGCGCATTATCCGCGGCCGAGTGCGTGAAAATCTCAAGAAGTACATCACTCAGGGCGAGATGATGGGCAAACAGGGTAAAGACGTTGTCTCAATCCCGATTCCCCAAATTGATATTCCGCGCTTTAAGCTGGACGGCAATAAAGGCGGTGGCGTTGGCTCAGGAGATGGTGAGCCTGGCGATCCGGTTTCTGGCCAGCAAGGCCAGGGCAATGGCGTGGGGCAAGCCGGTGATCAAGAAGGTGAACATGCCCTTGAGGTTGAGCTGACCTTTGATGAGTTTGTTGACATTATGGCTGAAGAGCTGGAGCTGCCTCGGATTGAGCCCAAAGGCAATGAGCAGATTCAGAGTATGCGCGGTCGTTATCGGGGGATTACTTACGTTGGCCCTAACTCCCTGCGTCACTTTAAGCGCACTTATAAAGAAGCGCTCAAGCGTCAGATTGCCAGTAATACTTACAACCCCGAAGATCCGATTATTATTCCGATTCGGCAGGACCAGCGCTATCGCCACCGTGAAGTAGTGCCTGAGCCTGTAACCAACGCAGTGATCATTCTGATGATGGATGTCTCAGGCTCGATGGAAGACGAACAAAAAGAAATTGTGCGCGTCACTTCTTTCTGGATTGATACTTGGTTACGCAATCACTATAAAGGGCTTAAAACCCGCTATATTATTCATGATACGGTTGCAAAAGAAGTGGATAAAGAGACCTTCTTTAAAATCCGTGAATCTGGCGGCACGGTGATTTCATCAGCATATAAGCTCTGCTCAAAGATGATTCAGGAAGATTATCCGCCTGGTGAATGGAATATCTATCCCTTTCACTTTAGTGATGGGGACAACTGGTCTGAGCGCGACAATGAAGAATGTATTCGAATTATTAAAGATGAGTTGATTCCGTCTTCCAATATGTTCTGCTATGGCCAGGTCGAATCTCGCTATGGCTCAGGTAAGTTTATTAAAGAACTGACCAAACATTTTGGTGATAATGAACAGGTCACGCTTGCCAAAATCGAGAATAAAGACGCCATTCTCAATTCGATCAAGACATTTTTAGGTAAGGGCAAGTAAGTGTCTGTGCGTGCCGACACGGATGTTAAGCACGATCATTTGGAGGCTAAAGCATGGAAATAAACCTTCCTAAGGTTCAGCATATAACGAGTAGGGCTGCGCTTAAAGCACTCGACACAGACAAAAATGGCGTGACGACTTCCGGTGAACTTGAAGCAAAAGTCCATCAGGTAGACAATGGGGATCATCATTTGTCGCAGGCTGAGGCCGCTAAGCTCGGTCTAACGGATGCGAGTGACATTCAGCGCCTTAATACGCTGCTTAAGCAGACTCATCAAATGAATAGTAATGAGGTGATTTTTCGGCCACTTGGCCCGAACGATATGCAGTTTAGTAAAGCACAGGCACAGGAAGTGATTGGTTTTACCACTTCACAGATTCCGATTTCATCAGATCGATACAAAAACAGCAGTCTGGGTGCAAAGGTTATGTCTATGTTTGGTTCCGCTGGGGTGCTGTGGAATCGTGCCAAGACAGGCACACTAATCGAACATGGCGAGCTGGACAATAAGAAAGTCGCCGAAATTGCTGCCAATTCTGCATTCATTCGTCACGGCAACTGCGCGGAGATGGCCTGCTTGGCCGCTGTCTCGGCAAAGGCGTCAGGAGCTGAGCGGGTTGAGCTGTTCTCGATTCCAAATCATCTCTTTGTGGTAGTGAATCGTGACCCTGCTTCAAACCCAGCTGATCCTGAAACTTGGGGACCCCAAGCCCTGCTGCTTGATCCCTGGAGTAATGACGGAAAAGGTCTGGTTTTGTCGGCATCTCAGTACCCCTTCAAGACGTCTCCTATCCAGCAGCTTGAGTATTCAGGACAGCCATGATGAACACTGATGTCAAAACTATTAATTTAATGTCTGGATTTGTGTTTACAGCGTATGCGGTTCTCTCCTGGCTTGCTGTCGCCTGCCTGCTCGATGCCGATCTGATTATTGCTACAATGTTGGCCAGCCTGGCAATCTGCCTACTTGCCGGCCTATGGTGGAAGCAAGGGCGTTCAGAACCGACGTCTCGTTTAGGCCGGTACGTTGGCTTTGCCCTGATGATTCCAGGCCTTGCAGGGCTCGCAATGAATGGGTTCAACCACGTTTCCGGCTTTGTGTTTGCTGCACTAGGAGCATTGGGAATAACGATATTGCTACTAACCCACGATCACGAGGTTGTGTCCCTGTGATGCTTTGTTATAGAGGGCATCACAGTTCTACGGTAATATGTCCCGGATTGAAGGGAATCATGAAAGGACTTGAATCATGAGTTTATCTTCTGAACTTGAAGCGACACGTAAAGTCATTGAAGCCCATGCCCGCGACTTCGGACTGGACTTTTACGACGTGATTTTTGAAATGGTCGATTTTGAGACCATGAACCAGATTGCCGCTTATGATGGCTTTCCGGTGCGCTATCCGCATTGGCGCTTTGGGATGGAATATAACCGCCTAGCCAAAGCTTATTCATACGGTCTGCAAAAAATCTATGAGCTGGTGATTAACACCGACCCTTGTTATGCCTACCTGATGAACTGTAATCGTGACGTTGACCAAAAAACGATTATGGCGCATGTTTATGCTCATTGCGATTTCTTTAAAAACAACGCTAGTTTTCAGCATACTAATCGCAAAATGGTCGATGTGATGGCCAATCACGGTACCCAGATTCGCAATTATATCGAGCGCTATGGCGAAGAGCGGGTTGAAGATTTTCTTGATACAGCATTGTCTCTGGAAAATTTAATTGACTTTCATGCGCCGCATATTCTGCGCTATGAAACCAAGGCAAATTTACAGCAGCGCAGTTATGACGAAGTGATTGAAGAAGAAATGCCCAATTTCCGTTTGCGCTCTAAGCCGCATATGGACAAATACATCAACCCCAAAGAATATCTCGACCAGCAAGAGCGCACGTTTAAAGAAGAAAAACAAAAACGCAAAGACCGCTTCCCGAGCGAACCCTGGCGCGACACTTTGCTGTTTTTGATGCAGCATGCCCCGCTTGAAAACTGGCAAATTGAAATTTTATCGATTGTGCGTGATGAAGCTTTATACTTTGCTCCCCAACGCGCAACTAAAATTATGAACGAAGGCTGGGCCAGCTATTGGCATTCCAATATCATGACCCAAAAAGCCGCCAACGCCAGTGAAATTGTCGACTTTGCTGATTTACATTCGGGTACCGTCTCAATGTCGGGCAAACAGCTTAACCCCTATAAAGTAGGTCTTGAAATCTTCAGAGATATTGAAGACCGCTGGAATAAAGGGCGCTTTGGCAAAGAATACGATGAGTGTAAGTCTTACGAAGAAAAGCGCAACTGGGACAAACAGCTGGGCTTAGGTCGTGAAAAAGTCTTTCAGGTTCGCCGTGTCTACAATGACGTGATGTTTTTAGACGAGTTTTTGACGATGGAACTCTGTGAAGACATGAAGCTCTTTACCTTTGAATACAATGGCGATAGCGACCGTTATGAAATTGCGACGCGCCAATACGAAGAGATTAAGCAAAAACTGCTGACGTCTCTGACTAACTTTGGTGAACCCTATATCGAAGTGGTTGATGCCAACTACGCCAATCGCAGTGAAATTCTGCTTAAACACCATCATAACGGCGTGGATCTCAAACAAGACTATGCTCAGGACACCCTAAAAAATCTATATAAGATCTGGAAGCGACCCACTAACCTAGAAACTGTGGTGGATGATCGGGCTGTGATTATGAGCTTTGACGGCACGGATCATAGTTCGCGGACGATGTAGGGTAGAGCGGCCGAAGGCCGCGTAGGAAGAAGCTTTGCTGCTGTTTAGAGGGTTTAGGTAATTAATGTAAGTTGTGACCCACATGCTTCGACAAGCTCAGCATGACAATTTTCTCTTTTAAAGTTGGATGTTTAAAATATTGTCATTCTGAGCCTGTCGAAGAGTGAAGTAGAGCTTTCTTCAAGTTGTAGGGTATAGGTCACAACTTGCATGAATCAGAAGAAAACCCCCTGGTGAATTGTTTAGATTTACCAGGGGGTTTTGAGTTTTTTTGAGTCTTGGCTTGTCAGCGACTAAGTCACTAAATAAATTAGGCTTCGAGCAGAGCCAGCAGTTCTTCGGCTTCCAGGCGTAGTGAGCCTTCGCCTTCAGCGCTGAAGATACCTTCGCTGAGCTGGGCTTTTTTGGCCTGGAGCTGCAGGATTTTTTCTTCAACGGTCTGTTCGCAGATTAGCTTATAGACAAACACCGGTTTGTCCTGGCCAATACGCCAGGCACGGTCAGTGGCCTGGTTTTCGGCAGCGGGGTTCCACCAGGGATCGTAGTGGATGACCGTATCAGCTGCGGTCAGGTTAATCCCGACACCCCCTGCTTTAAGCGAGACCAAGAAAACGGGCGCATCGCCGAGCTGGAAAGCATCAACAACGGTTTCGCGTTTTTTGGTTTCTCCCGTTAAGCGCAGGCTTTTGACCTTGGCTTTTTTCAGGCCTGCTTCAATCAGGTCAAGCATGCTGACAAACTGTGAGAAGATCAAGATCCGGCGACCTTCTTCGACCATCTCTGGCACGGTTTCAAGCAGCCATTCCAGCTTGGCTGAGTCTTTGACTTTTTTGGCCTCGTCCAGCTTAAGCAAACGGGGATCACAGCAGATTTGACGCAGCTTAAGCAGTGCGTCTAACAACATAATCTGGCTACGTTTAAGTCCAATTTTGCTGATTTCTTCGCGCACACTCTGATCTAAAGCCACGCGAATCGTTTCATACAAATCACGCTGGGCCCCGTTCAAGCCAACATACTGAACCATTTCCGTTTTCGGCGGCAGGTCCTGAGCCACGTCGATTTTTTTACGTCGCAGCAAAAAGGGCTTAAGCCGTTTTCGCAATGCGTCTGCTCGAATAATATCGCCATGTTTTTCAATCGGCGTGCGGAATTTAGCCGTAAAGGTATCAGCGCTGCCTAAAAAGCCTGGCATCAGATAACGATAAATCGACCAAAGCTCAGCCAGGTGATTTTCAACTGGCGTACCGCTTAGTGCCAGACGGTGTCGGGCCTGAAGCTTACAGACTGCTTTTGCTGTCTGCGAAGCCGGGTTTTTAATCGCCTGAGCTTCATCCAGAATCAAGAGATGGAAACTCTTAGTCAGATACTGCTTATGATCCAGACGAATTAATGCATAAGTGGTCAGAATCAAATCATACTCATGCATGGTGTCAAAGAGTTCGGCGCGTTCTGGGCCATGTAAGACCAGTACTTTTAAATCAGGCGCAAATTTTTCGGCTTCACGACGCCAGTTAGGCACAACTGAAGTCGGCGCTACAACCAATGAAGGTTTATCAGCACGACCAGATTGCTTTTCAATCAGCAGATGAGCCAAAGTCTGAATGGTTTTACCCAGACCCATGTCATCCGCCAAAATACCGTGGAAGCCAAACTGGCGCAGGAACTGCAGCCAATTTAAACCTTCATGCTGGTAAGGACGTAAAGTGGCTTTAAAACCTTCAGGCACAACAGACTGGGGCAAGGTGCCGGTGTCTTGCA
>CAJYHH010000220.1 GCA_913773825.1 Candidatus Sericytochromatia bacterium
TAACCAACCTGCTCACTGGCTAACGTGGAGCCAGGCACAAAGCCTTGGGCAGAGCCCGTCAGGGTTCGGTTGCCAAAGATACTGCGTTTTTGGCCTGTTTCAATGGCGACTTCATAGATGCCAATCACTTTATTTTGGGTGCTTGGATTTTCGTAGACTTTGCGGAAGGTTGACTGCGTGTTGCTCTGCGGAATCCGTTGGCAGCGTTGATAAAAAGGGTCAGTTGTAGCGCAGTCTTTGACAATCCCGTTTAGTTCTGACCATTCACCATTTTTAGAAGCTAACTCAGCTCTAACTTGTTGAAAACCGATTTCAGCGATATAAGCTGCGTTAATGGTTGCTTGTTCAAATCCCGTGCGCTGGACCTGAAAGCGCACCATGCCCATAAAACCCAGCGCCAATATGGTAATGACAGCCAGGATGCCTAGAATAGCAGGGATTGAAACACCACGCTGAAAACGCACTTTCACTCGCTCCGCAACCTCACTTCTGTTTTGAGTTCGATGCCCTGAAGCTGCTGGCCTTTAATCGTGCCGCCGCCTAATATGATTTTGATCCCAATTACCTTGCGGTAATTTTCATTGATAAAACGTGTCCGGTCAGGCTCAACCATCGAGGTGAGCTGAGTATCAAGCGCCGGGGTCATCTGTTGTTCAAAGATCGGGTAAGTAAACTGAATTTGCTGCACTTGATCAGCGAGCTCCGTTACGCGGGGTGCTGGAACCGTATAACTAGTGGGTGTGCTGCTCAATCGCTGGGCTTCACGCAGGAGCCTGCCATTACTCAGACGATAGGTAATCCGCTCTACAATGCTGGTTCCACCTGGGCCTGGTGCAGGTGCTTTGTAAAAAACCAGTGAGTTACTTTCGTTGATGTTAGGGTTAGGAAACCAAGTGTTTTGTGCGCCCACTAAACTGCTTTGGCCTAAAAAACGTCGCGCAGCTGGCGTTGCGGGCATGATCAGTGCCCCCGTTGGATGCGGGTAGGGTGAAAGCTCGACATGGGAAAAATGCGGCAAAGGTGGGAGGGTGTTCCAAGCTGGGCTCACAAGAAACAAAGGGGGGGCATCAACATGCGCACTTTTGATTTCGCGTGTCAGGACTGAAAGAACTTGTTGGGCTTTGCTTGTGTTCTGGGTTTGCTCCTGGCCGAGTTTAATCGAACGTGATGTATTGATCAAAAAACCAATGCCTGCTGCCAGAATGACCAGACCAATGGAAACGGCGACCAGCATTTCAATCACGCCAATCCCGCGCTGTAATGAATGTCTTCTGAGGACTTTAAAACTCATGGATCAACCGTTCTGGCCAAGGTTGTCCCCATGGTGACATGTTGATCTGAGCTGCCCGGCCAGGTCAGTTTAACCGTGACCTGAATCAGATCATCTGCGGGACTTGGTGTGTTACCTGGATTAAAATAATACAGACGCTGAACCTGGAGCAGTTTACCCGTGCTGCTGGGCTGGGTTGAGACTTCACCGCTGCCAGAAATGTAGAGCTTGCGGTTTTGCAAATCATCCGCTCTGACTGCATTGGGAGTACTGGGATTGACAATGCTTAAGGCACTGGTAAAGCCTGCGTCACGAATTTCTTCGATCAGGCGCTGAGCTGCCTGAACAGCTGCTCCTCGCTCTTTATTCAGATGGCTTGATTTGAGGCTGTAAGACATCATTGGTGAAACACCGAGAATGGCTAAGCCCAGTAAAACGGCGGCTACCAGGACTTCTGGAAGGGAAATACCGGTCTGGAATTTCATATTAGCCGCCTCCATAAGGATTATAGAGTCCCCCACCAGACTGGGGCTGTTGAGGTGCCGTCTGTGGCGTAGCTGGAGCTGTATCAAGCGTGACGGGAGGTGCATCAGCCTGGGAACCCGCCTGGGTTCCTGCTGTTGCAGGTTGTGGGGCTGTATTGAGATGAGCTGGAGCCGTGGTGTTGGATGGGGCACTTGGATCCGTGGCGCCTATTGCATTATCGATCCCATATTCTGGAAACATCCAGGCCGGAAAATTGGGATCTTCTAGCTTGGCTTCTAGATTGCCAGGCATTTTTAAAGGCAAAGTGGGGCTGGGGATCATCTCGTTATTAGCAGTGATCATAATCGGAACATCACTTGAAGGATGTTTTTTCCAACCCGTTAGCTCAGTGGGTTTATAAGTCAGAACGCTGCCATCGCTGTAAGTAACGACAACCATACTTTGTTCGGGATAAAACACTTTTTCTTTGGCTTCAAGATGAGAATAGTCAAAGACACGTCCTTCTGGACGATAGTTTTTATCAAAGAAAGGAAGTTTAGAGCGCATAACGGGTACAACGGCTTTTTTCTCAGCTAACTCTTTGCGCATGTCTTCAGGTAGTTCCTGCTCAGCGCTTTGTTGGGTGCCAGCTTTGGGCTTGGCTTTGGCTGAGTCAGCCACTTTTGCCCAAAGTTCTCCTGTCAGATTTTGAAGCACACCCGAAGCCAGTAAAACACCAAGTAAGACAAAGCCTGCTGCCATTGAGGCAGCCTGACGCATCAGCTTGTCGTGATACCAATGCCGGCGTTTATCCGGCAGTTTAAATAACAGTTTGGCAACAGTTTCTTTGGCAAATTTAAAATCTGGATCCAGTCTTAAAGCTGTTTCGAGCTCGTTTTCAGTAAAGGTAAACCAATCTTTTTCAGCATAGGCAATGGCCAAGTGAACCCGATAGAGCGGACGATGGGGGTAAAGATGAGAAACTTCTTTTAAATAGCGTAAAGCCAAGTCTGTTTCGTTTTTACGCCAGGCCCGGATGCCTTCTTTAAACAGAATTTCAACTTTTTCTTTAACAGGAAGATTCTGACGGCCCAGCATCTGAATATCATAATGACTGCGCTGAATCGGATTACTGAGGGTTTCAAAGGCCTGGGTCAGCAGCAGCATCCGTTCGGCTGCCTGAATCCGTTCACTGGGTTCAGGATGGCGTAAGTCCAAACCGGTTGCATGGTTTTTAAAGGCCTCTTCAACTTCCACCTGGGTGGCGTCGGGTGTCAGGCCCATCACTTCGTAATAATCGTGGCTCAGGTAGGCTTGCTCGAGTAACATCGCTTCCTCTGCCTAGTATTATAGGGCTGATTGAGAAGGAACTGTGAATCCGTGGTTAAGATAAGGCTAACAATAAGATAAATAAAATTTATTGCTTTAGCTGAGTAAGAGCTGTCAAAGTCTTTCTATTTAGCCCTAACTCTATTTTAAAACATTCTGTTGTGATAAAAGCCTGGTTAACGGATAACCTGAAGAAAGTTGAAGACCTAAAACAAGCCTGACAACAAAAAACACAAAAGCCAGGCTGTTAACAGCCTGGCATTAAAGCCTTAGAGCAAACGAGTCTTAGTCGTTAGAGGCGATCCGGGCCATGCTGTTGAGCATGGCATTTAAGTCCAGATTGGTCCAGGTGCTATCCCAATTCTCACCGTTACGTAGAGAGAACTGGGCCTGACCATTGGCACTTTCCCGAATCATCAGGTCAGAACCATTATTTAGATTAAGGTAGCTATTCAAACTGCCGTCAGCCATAATCATAGTGCGTAAATCCCCTGATTCCGTGCTGCCATCGCGATGTTTAAAGCTAAAAGTCCCGCTACCGGTTGCCTGACCCTGGGCATTGCCGTGACGGTCTTCGAAAATTTCGAGCACATCACCATTATCAAAATTGGTTGTGACCCAAGTCATTAGACGGACTGAGCCATCTGCCATCAACTCACTACGGCGTGTTGCGTTACGGCTAAATCCATTACCACGCTCTGTCAGTTTAAAGTCAGTTGCGGTGTTAACATCTGCTTTGATGTGGTCAAGGATTTCAATATTACGCTCAGAACCATTGCCGTTAAAGCGAGTTTTAAAGCTGGTTGTCACTGAACCATCAGCAGCCGTCTGGCTGCCACCGTTTAAGAAATCCGTATCGTAATTCCGGTTTTTTAAACGAACCAGTGCATCTGCATTAACATCAGTCCAAAGCTGGCTGCTTTCGTTATCGTTGTTGTCAGCAAACTGGGCATCAAGGTTTAACTTGGAACGCAGATCGGCCTGGAGCTTGCTTTGATCTACGTTATATGCACCGCTATCGGTAAAGTTTGCATAGCCACTGGATTCAATATTGCTGCGGAAGCGGTTGCTTGCGTCATTAAAAGCGCTCAGCATAGCATCAGCGGTCAGGTTTGTATCAAGCATCAGACTTCCGTTTGAACTACCCGAACCCGTGTTTGAGCTATTGCCCATGGCATCAAGGTTAGCACCGACATTGGTACCAACATTCAAGCTGCCAGAACCACTATTGGAGTTGCCGCTGCCGCTACCTGTTGCAGTGGCATCGACATTGGCACCAACTCCTAGGCCTAAGCTACCAGAACCATTTCCAGAACTAGTTCCAGAACCACTGGCATTAGCATCGACATTGGTCCCTACTCCCACACCCAAGCTACCGGAACCGCTGTTGGAACCACTACCTGAACCCGTGGCATTGGCATCAACATTAGCTCCAACACCGACCCCAAGACTACCGGAGCCGCTGTTGGAACCACTGCCCGAACCTGTTGCATTGGCATCGACATTGGCATCAACACCTAAGCCCAGGCTGCCAGACCCGCTGTTAGTATTTGAGCCACCAGATCCATTGGCGTCAACATTCAGGCCGACACCGAGGTTTAAGCTGCCAGAGCCGCTGTTATTGTCGTTATCATCGTCATCACCAAGTAAATTGCCAAGTAGTTTGGTGCTAAATTGGCCTGAACGAGCTAAGCGCTGGGAATCAGCAAAGCTTGCATCGACTTCATGATAGCTGGCCAAAGCAGCCTGGGCCTGAAGAGCTAAGGCGCTATTGGTGCTGGCTGGTTGAACAGCTGTTTGATTGGGAAGAGCAGACATAGGGTCGCTTGGGCCGGGACCGCAGGCGGTGAGCGTGGTAAATCCGAGACACAGTGAAAGGGTCAGGCTAAGAGTATGTTTCTTCATAATTGTTCTCCTTAACGATCCAAATAGTGTTTTGTATAAACATTAATATAGTTTAATGTTTTAATCTGATTTTATTGTGCGAGATTGATATTGTGCTGGTCAAGACCACAAAAATAGATTTTGGTCAGGTGATGCGTCTCAAATGCTTATATCTTCTGGGTTTGAGGCCTAAATAAAAAGACAATTAAAGCTGTGCTTGAAAACCGCTAAACGACAGGTTTTGACCAAGTTTATAAATGAATCGATAAGGATATACCAGGTTTTGATGCTTGTGCTTTAAATGCGATTTGAGATTGTTTTAAAAACAGTGTCAAAATAGTCAAACATCACGTAAAAGCTCTTTTGAGTTGTTTGTCTTTTTTGAATTTATTTGTTAGTGCCCTGAATCAAAAACAGAAAACCGGACATTTAAAATCATAAATGTCCGGTTCTGTTTATTCACGTTTAGTTTGTTAGAGCAGTTGGGCTCCAGTTTTTATCAAGTCTGAAGCCCAATCATGATCCAACTAGTCTTTCATTTTTTCGACTTTATCTACACCCAGCATAACTGGATTGCCGCTGGCATCTTCATTCATCAGCCAGGTAGCCGTATTATCGCCAATCTGAGTGACCAAACGGCCATCAGACAAGGTCATGGTGCGCAGCGGTAATTCAGTCGTCTTACCTTTGCTGTCGGTCAGGACCACAACGCCGTGGCCTACACCCTGGCCCATGCTATTGATAAAGCGCTCTTCCAGAATTTCGGCTTTTGCGCCCCAGCCCAGGTCATGGTTAACAATGGTTGACAGCTTTAGAGTGCCATCTGCTTGTTGATCAATAACGCGATGAGCTTTACCGTTGAGATCTGAGCCATGGCTCTTGAGCACTAAATCAGTTTCAGAGCCCATATCGCCCAGTTTCTGGTTGGTCAGCAAAACATCACCTTTCATTTCTTTACCGTCGTAGTTGGCGATATAAAAACGGGGGATATCGTTGTCGTCGCCATCAACGCTGTCAATCGCGTCACCGACTGTATTAATTACACCTGCAACGGTTTTAAGCGCTGCATCACCGACGCGGCTTAGACGCTGAGCCTCAACTGTGTTGAGATCCTGGGTGCGATAATCCAGAGAGGCTTCACGGAGATCTTCGATGCCGTTATCGGCCCAGACACGCCAGCGGATATTATTGGCTAGACGTTCTGTGTCAATTGCAAAAGTGCCGGTTGTTCCTTCGTTTAGATAACCCGTGTTAATCAACTGGTTATAGAAGTTGCGGTTGTAAGTGTTCATGGCTGTGGTAAAGCTGACTTTGTCACTTGGCATGGTGACAGAGACTGAAACCTTGCCAGGATCGATGTTATTTTTGAGCAGAACTTCATCATCACTCATATCAATGCCATCTGCTAAGGGATCTGCTTTAAGTTCCATATCGTCAGCATCAGAGATACCGGTTTGCGTAAACGTAAAGCGCGGAATAAAAGCGTCGGCCTGAGCCAGTGTGACTGTGTTGCCAAAGCGGCTGTCTGCTGTATGGAAGCTAATCAGTGCATCTTCGATATTGGCAGCGTCAATTTCTGTCATGCTAACCGGAACAACTTCAACACCTACGTTTTTAAGCATCGAAGCATCGTTAGCTGCGAAGCTTGGCATCGAGACCAGAGATAGGCACAGTGACAGAGACAGTAAAAGCGTTTTCTTATTCATGATGATTCTCCTTGGTACTTCAGTAGTTCTGGCACATAAACTAATTCACTAATTAAATCATTAATTGATATGAATTATTTAATGTGTCATATCAGCTCTATTCTGGAACAAGACAAGCCTGAGGTCAATGCTAATTCTGGCCTTTAAAATAAAAGCCTGATTAAATTCTCTACTTAAAATGAATAAAAATCCGGAACATCTACGTCCCGGATTTTTTTGTTTGACTGGCTGCTTATCCTTGTATATAAAGGCAAAGCAGGGTGTTAAAGAAGCTTGTTTCAGCTTATTCAAAGACAGCTTTAATCGCGTCTGAAAAACTTGAAGCAGGCAAGTTTTGCCAGGTAATTGTGTTTTGGGCGTCTGTAAGCCAGGCCATTTGTGTCTGACCATTAGCTGCTTCGCGAATCACCAGGGTCTGGCCTTGATCTAAAACCAGATAGCTCAAAAGTGATCCGTCAGTCCCTGAATGAGTCTTTAGGGTTCCAGATACAACCACACCTTGCTGGTCTCGCATTTGAAAGAGTCCTAGGCCCTGACCTTGCCCCTGTGAGTCAATCAGGCGCTCTTCGAGAATTTCAAGCATGCCGCCATTACTCACTTCATTCATCACCGAGGTTGTCAGTCTGATGCCCCCGTTACCCAAGGCTTCACTAGCCCGATAAGCCAGGCCTGAATAGGCTGAGCTACGGTTGCTTAACAGCATATCTAAACCTGAGTTTGAGGCGCTGCCGGGCTCACTTGTCAGCAGAACTTCACTGGTACCTGCTGGCGTACTAAAGCTTGAACTAAACAATTCATAAGTTCCCTCTTCGTGTTTAAGGGGATCTAAATAGCCTGCACTGGCTTTAAAGTTGCGTTCACCCAAACGCACCAATTGACCAGCTGGCACTTTATTAAGTTTAAAATCCTTAGGTTGAAGCTTAAGGGCATTTAGAGCCAAAATGCCGCGGTCACTTTCGATTCTGCCAACCAGAGCATTGGCAAATCCTTGGGCGTTCAAAGTTCCTACAGCAGGCAGGCTAAAATATTGCCGATAGGGATTGTTTTGAATATTCAAAGCCTCGTTGAGATCTGATCGGGTTTGTGGGGCCTGAGCCATATTGGCCTCCTGATCATTGGCATCAACTGTACCGGGCAGTTCAACCACGCTATCAGCATAATCTCGTCGGTTTAGATTCCGGCCTGAGCCATCTTCTGCAAAATCATAGCCGAGACCTAAAAGGGGATTAAGACCCGGATCCTGACCGGGCGCGACATCTAAATGACGAAATCCATCACTGCCTTGATTTTCATTTGCCAGTTCTGGACCTTGAGGCTGTACCCGATTTTGGGCCATAGCAGCATCACTATCATTGGCATCATTAAGGCCAGATCCGCTCAAAGCAGCGGCCTGTTGTCCAAACGTCCCGGTACTGGCGAGTCGGATGGCGTCACTAAAGCTGGCATCAATCTCATGGTAGCTGGCCAAAGCGGCAACGATTCCTTGCAACTGGCGTTGATTAAGCGGTTTGGCTGTGAGAGGCTGAGCCTGAATGCCAGGTGGAGTTGCTGTCATGTTCTGGCTCGCATTTTGGGTTTGAGCTAAAGCCGTTGAACTGATGCCCAACCAAAGGCTGAGCGCGAGAAATAAAGCTGGTTTTCTCATGGTTTTCTCTCCTTAGACTGTCAGTGCTGGCGTTTGAGCCAGCTTTTCTGTGTTTTATTTTGGGCTTGAAGCGGCCTGTGCTTCAAGCAGACTAAAAAGTTGAAATCAGCTCGGCAGGCTGATTGTGGACTTGAAAGCCTGATGGCAGGCGCTTATCAGGCGGCTATAAAAGGGTAGTTAAATCTACGTTGTCAGATTCTTATGCCCAAGCAACTGAGTGATTTATATCGATTTATGTCTGGCAAAAGCACAAGATTCGGGCTTGTTAGCCGTGATGGGGGCTTAGAGTTGAGGTATAATGAATTTCAGGCAAGTGAACCATGGATTTATCAATCGACAACCACATCGACAATCACATTCGGCGCGCAAAACAAATTGAGCAGGGCAGTCTCTTGGTCATTTCTGGACCTTCCGGAGTGGGCAAAGGCACACTGGTTAAGCAAGTTCTGCCGCAAATGGAGAATCTGACCTTATCGGTCTCAATGACAACTCGCAGTCCCCGTCCTGGCGAAGTACATGGGGAGAACTATTTCTTTGTCAGCGAGGAAGAATTTTTAAGCTTAAAGGCTGAAAATGCGTTTTTAGAGGCGGCTGTGTATAACGGCAATCACTACGGAACGCCAAAACCCTTTGTGCTTGAACAGATGCAGGCTGGTCATGATGTGATTCTGGAAATTGATGTCCAGGGGGCTGCCCAAGTTCGGGCCAATTTTGATTATAAGACCATTCAGATCTTTGTTTTGCCACCCAGTCACGCTGAGCTTAAAGCCCGGCTTGAAAACCGGCGGACAGAAACAGTTGAGATCATCGATCAGCGATTGGCTCGAGTGGCGAAGGAAGTAGCTGAACTGCCAATATATGACTATTACATCATCAATGACAGCTTAGAGCGGGCCTGTGATGATTTAAAAGCCATTATTCGCGCAGAGCGGCTGAGAGTCAGGGCTCAGGCCCCATTACCCGAAACCAGATAAGCAGAGGAGTGCGTAACATGACGAACCAGGCATCCACTCAGAGCCAGGCCGAAGATAATCGCTATCAGCTGGTGAACAATATCGCAAAGCGAGCGAAAGTTCTAATTAATCACGATACCTCTGCACAGCTCAATAATCATCGTGCGATTCATGAAGCCATGCAGCAGGAAGATGAGCCTGATCAGCTGGTTCGTCGCGTTTCGACCTAAGCCGTCAGCCGGCTCTAGACCGGCATTAGAAGATCATGACGACCCAACCGCTTCGTATTCAATTAGCTGATCGCAGCCATGAAGTCCGGCATCAGATAAACCGGCGTTTAAAACATGTCTATATTCAGGTCCGGCCTGAAGGCATTATTCTTAAAAGCCCTGGTATCAGCCGTAAAGAGGCGTTGGAGCTTTTAGAGCGCCAACGCTCCTGGCTTGAACGCAAGTTAGGTGAAATAGAGCCCGCGCTGGAATCAACGGCTTTACCTGGCCAGTTTGCTTTTATGGGCCAAGAGTACGTGCTCAAGATCCTGGCCGATAGTTCCCCTGGCGTGTTACGTCTGGATCATGATCAATTGATCGCAACTTTGAGTCTGCACGAAGCGCTCTGTGAGCGACAAGATCTGGTTTTGCAGGCGATTGACCGTTTTTTATTGGCTGAAGCCCGCAGCTATATGCATGATCGTTTGATTTACTGGAGCCAGCGCATGGGCCTGGCGCCTAGTATTATTCGATTTAAACGCTTAACGAGTCGCTGGGGAAGTTGTTCCGCTAAAGATGCGATTAATCTTAATTATCGCGCAATCCAGCTACCGCCAGAATGTATTGACGCCATTTTGGTGCATGAGTTAGCCCATTTGCGTCATCTCAATCACGGTGCTCATTTTTGGCGTTTAGTCAAAAGTCAGATTCCTGATTATGATGCCCGAGATGAGGTGATTCGTCATTGGAGCCGCAAGCTGTTGTAATGGTAGGTGCTAGATAATAGGGAGTAGGTAGGAACAAGAAAAATTCCCGTTTCCCCCCCAACTACCATCTACCATCTACTACCTACTGATCTTTTTTTGCTGGGAGAATTCTGTGCTTCACCCTTATCCGATCATTGACGCTCATACCCATATTGAAGGTTTGCCTGAAAGTCCCTGGCAGGATCCGCCTGAGCTGATGCTGCGGCTGATGGATGAAGCAGGAATTGATCAGGCGATTGTGATGACTTATTGTGATGCGCCTTTAGATCATCATTGTTATGATCCACTTGAGTATGTGCATCAAGCGGTCAAAAAATATCCCGAACGCTTGTTGGGTTTTGCTCGTTTAAATCCGGGCCGGGATGAAGCAGTTGCTTTACTTGAACAGGCCATTAAAGAGCAGGGTTTTCGCGGCCTGAAGCTTCATCCCTTTGGTTACAGGATTCCGCCTGATCATGAATGTACCTTAAAACTGCTGCAAAAAGCAGGCCAGCTCAATGTTCCGG
>CAJYHH010000221.1 GCA_913773825.1 Candidatus Sericytochromatia bacterium
CAAACCAGGGTCTGGGGTGAACACATCCCAATCGGCATGCCAGACAAACTCAAGACATAGAGTTGCTCCCAGGGATTATTCGGATGGAGCGGTGGATGTAAAGGCTTCATTAGGCGCAGGGCGCGAATAAACGGATGCTGCAGCGCCTGATCGTTAAGATCTAAAGCCTCGCCGCGAAAGCTCTGTAAATTGCGCAGTTTAGCCAGGGCAAACACAGCTAACAGCCCGCACCATTCGCCATAGACTGTTTTATGCATTGGGTGGCCCGTTTCGCCACTGGTACTAGCGGGACTAGCGGGGTTAAATAAGGCTTGTTCAAATAATAGGGCACGGGCCCAGACGTCAGGGTAAGCATCAATCTGAGCCGCACTGACAGTCGGGTTGCCAGGATGAATCGACTCACTTAGAGCTTTGACCTGAAGATGCGGCATCGGTCTAAATTTGCCGTTATCCGCTTCGACAAAAGGCTGAGGAGCGTTAACCGTGCGATCGGTGATCGGTTTGATGCGGGGGCGAAGTGGGTGCATGGGCGATCTCCTTACAAGCTACAGTGATACAGAGCGTTGATAAACGCTCCGAGATGGCGGACGCCCTGGGCTGAGGCGTCAAAGCTGTATTTATTCATTTGTTTGCGCACCAGTTTAAAGCCCGAGTCGCGCATAAAGCCACTTTTGGCCGGTTGATTGGCCGGGTCAGCATGAAAGGTCAGATGAATATAATCAGGCTCTGACAGATCTTCAAGCGAATGCTGGGGCTGACGATCTTCAGCTAAATAATGCTCAAGCGAGCTGCGATTAAACAATTGCAATCTGACTTCATTGGCATCGCCCGCTAAAGGTGTATGCATTTCATAGAGCCATTGCAGATAGTTATAGAAATAATCATAGGTTTTATTAAGCGCTGGCCAGGCCTCGCGTAAACTGACGCGCTGCTCATCAAAGAGATGAGCAAACCACGGGAACTGATTTGCTGAAGCGCCGTTTTGAGCCAGCATGCCTCTAAATAAGGGCATAAAGCTGGCGTTGTAAATATAGGCGGTAGAGGTCAGAGC
>CAJYHH010000222.1 GCA_913773825.1 Candidatus Sericytochromatia bacterium
AACAGTACAGTTGCTGTACTGCGTTCAGTTTGAGTGACACGTACTTTGACTAAAATATCTCCGCTCTGAGTGTGGGCAATGGCGTTTTCAAGAATGTGGTAAAGCACTTCTTGAAGCTTGATCGGATCACCAATCAGAATGTCTGGAACATCTGGCTCAACAGAGATCATCAAAGGTAAATCTTTGGCTTCCAGAACTTCTTTAAACAGGCCTTGAATGTGGAATAGCAATGTTTTGAGTGTAAAAGGCTGGCGGACCTGGCGCTTGGGTAGTGGGCCATCATCATCCCTGGCTTCACGTTCAACTTCTTTAGCCAGAATCTCATGATGTTCAAATAGCTCACTGAGAATCTCTTGCTGAGCTTTGTTAAGCTTTGTTTGCTCAAGTTCTTTTAAACGTTCACCAAGCTTGTTGAGCTGTTTTTCGAGGGTGTCGATCTGAGTGTCTGCCAGTGAGCGACGGACAACAAATTCACGCGGAGCGGTGTCGCGAGCAATGATACAGAGCAACGGATGTTCGCGTAGGTCAAAAATTGAGCAGCTGTATTCAACATCAACAGGAATACGGTTACGGGTAAAGAAACGTCCCTGCTCACGTAAGAGCAAGCTGGTTCCTTGGCGCATACGTTTGTCTACCCAGGCGTCAATGTCTTCAGGTGCACCGTCTAAAACATCATAGAGTCTGAGAGCAAAAAGCTCATCATCACTGTAGCCGAGCAGGATGTTAAAGGCGGGATTGGATTCTTCAATCCGTTTGTTGAAGGGGTCGATCAGGCAGATGGCATCTGCGTTTTCACCCATGATTTTGCGATAGCGCTCTTCGGTATATTTAAGCGCCTGATCCATCCATTTGCGACGCGTAATGTCGTTAAAGCAGATCACTAATAGGGCAGAGCCGAAAATTTTTAGCTCATTGACCTTGATTTCTGCTGGGAACATGGTGCCGCTGGACTTGACCATCAGAACTTCTGTACTTTTACGAAAGACCTCGCCAGTATCCTTGGCGTGTTTTTTCATCCAGGCTAAATATTCGTCTTTTTGGGTTACAGGAAAAAGCTTCTGAAAAAAGGGCTGGCCCAAAACCGTGCTGCGTTTAACGCCAAGGGTTTTTTCTGCCATGCCATTAATTTCCAGCAAAATACCTTCATAGTCGAGAATTAAAAGACCATCAAAGGATGCTAGGCCGAGGGATTCTAGGCAGAGGCGGTAGAACTCCACTTTGAGCGTCTGTTGCGCCATGCTCATCTGGGTCTCGTCCATATAGGGATTGTCAAATTTTAGTAATTCAACATAATTCGAGACATAGCGGTGAAAATCGGGCTGGAAGCGGAAAGCTGTGTCGAATAAAAACGAAAGACCCGTCTCTGCAGGCATGATGCGCGTATCCTCGGAAGCTTGCTATCGGGCTCAAACGTGCGGAGCCCCTGGAATCCTTAATCATTGTACACGGGCTCTTGTCAAAAAGGGATGGCTACGGCGGGTTAGGGCCTCGATCAGAGCTTTATCTGCTAATGCTGTTTTAACGCTTGTTTACTGAATAAATTTTCAGGCTGATGAGGTTTAAATCTTAGCATTGAGGGGGTAGTTATTAAATGACTTGTCAAACCAAAAAATAAAGTCACAAAGCGGTTTTTAGGCCTGTTTATACTCTTTTTTCAAGTGTGTTGGATCTCCTTGAAAGCTCCTCACAGGCCCCCTATGATGTATTATAATAAAGGGGTTTAAGGTTAAACTAACCCTAAATACACATAAAAATAAAGAATCAAATCCCGTCAGATTCTCCTGCCCGGGAACCCTCAGATAATTCTGCCGTCCCTTAAAAAGTGACTGCTTGAGCCTGACTAAGGACCCATACATGTTTATTGAACTCTGGAAACGCTACGAAACTTTTCTCCGTTATGCAATCGTCGGTGCCCTTGGTACTAGCGTAGACCTGGTGACTCTCTATGGTCTGACTGAATGGAGTGGAATTGATCCCAAAGCCAGTCTTTGGTTTTCCGTTTTTGTTGCGATTGCATTTGTGGCAGCTGTTGTTCACAATTATGTTCTTAATCGCTTCTGGACTTTCAAAAGCCGTGACCAAAACGTTGCCGCTCAGTTTGCGCGTTTTATGGTGGTCTCTATGGGTGGTTTTGTACTGACCCAGGTTCTGATGTGGGTGCTTGTCCCCCTGCTAAGTGCTAGATACTGGTATCTGGCTGCTAAAGCAATCACTTCTCTAACTGTGCTGATCTGGAACTTTGGACTCAATAAGTTTTGGACATTCCGCCAAACTGAGCCTGCTGCGGTACCGGCTGAAGTAACTGTGGGATCGATTCTTCCTTCCTGAACTCCCTGAAAGCTGGTAATCGCTCATGTCTTCAAATCCTCCTGTTCCCAGAACGCTTGTCTACGCCCGTCATATCGGCCGTGAACTCGCTCTACTCAGCCTCTCTTCTCTGAATCAGTACACTGATGAAAATAGCCTTGATCAAGTCAACCTCGCTGAAATCCTGGAGCGTGCTGTTCGCCTGCTGACCAGTGAAGCCGAAGATTATCTCACCAGCGTCGGTAAAGCTCTGGAAGAGAGTTTTGCTTCGCTTGAAAATCTCGATCCTGATGACTTACTTGAAAATGCTGAAAATAGCCGTGATGTTCAAGCGTTTAAACGTAATGTGGCTCGTGAATTGGAAAAAATTCAGCAGCGTTTGCAGGCTGATACACGTGAACTCTCAAATGCCGTAAATTTGCTTGGCGAAGCGCTCCATGTGCCTCTGGTTCGCAGTCTGTCTGATAATCCCCATGTTCGTACCTTTACGCTTGAACTGGTAACAGCTTATCGCGACCAGCGCGAAAGCCTTGATAAGTTGATTAACCAAGTGTCTGGAGAAGAATGGCCGATTGATCGCATGAACAGCATTGACCGCGATTTAATCCGCATTGCAGCCACTGAAATGCTCTATGATCCGATTGCTCACCGTCTGGGTGGGGATGTCACGCCCCTGCCTGTCATCATCAATGAAGCGGTTGAGCTGGCTAAAAAATATGGTACGCCTGATTCGTATCGTTTTGTAAACGCCGTTTTACGTAACCTTTTGCCTCATGCTGAGGCTCAGAGACGCAGCCGCTCATGAGCGACACGAGTGAAAAGCCCAAAAAGAAAAGTCTTTGGGAGCTCCTCAACACGCCAGTTCAGGATCTAATCAAAAAAGAAGAAGAAACGTCTACGCCAGTTGTCACCTCTTCTGCTCTTAAAGAGTCTTTATCTACAGAGGCCTCTAAAACGCACGCTCAGACTGCAGCTGAAAGTGTTTCAACACCAGAGGTTCTGCCTGTTAAAGCAGAGCCTCAATCAGAACTCCAGACTGTGCCGGCTGTTACCTTAGCAGAAGAACTCACAGAAAGTGCAGTTTCTGTAGCTCCTGAAGCTGTTGACGCGCTTGCTCAAGTTGCAGGGCCTGTTGCTGAGACCTTAACTGAGCTCAAGTCAGAAAGTGATTTACCGGGTCCTGAGCTGGATGTATCGCAGCCTGATATTGTCACAAACGAAGCGATTATGCCTTCTGTAGACAATGAAGAGTCACCTAAATTACGTAAGAAAAACCTCTGGGAAATCCTCAACACGCCAGTTCAAGATCTTTTTAAAGAAGGCCAACTGGTAGTCGAAAATAGTGATGATGAAGTTGCTTTTTTAGGTCTTGGCCGAGATAAGCCTCAGCTTGAAGGTAAAGAAAAACAGTCATGGCTTGAACATTTTCGTAGCCGACTGGCACGCACCCGGAGTCAATTTACAGACAACATTAATCGTTTGGCTAAAGGCCGCACTAAAGTTGATGAAGACATGCTGGAAGAGCTTGAAGAAATTCTTCTACAGAGTGATGTTGGCGTTAAAACAACAGACGATGTGCTGGAGCATCTGCGCGGTGAAGCCAAAAAACGCAGGTTTTTACCTGAAGAAGTTCTGCCTTCTTTAACCGGTTTTCTAGAGCAGACTTTAGAAAGTGAGCCGTTTAGACTTGAAGAAGGCAAACTGAATATTTTCCTGATTGTGGGTGTTAACGGCACAGGCAAAACCACAACCGTGGGTAAAGTAGCCGCTAAGCTTAAAATTGGTGGCTATCGAGTGATGTTAGCCGCTGGTGATACGTTTAGAGCTGCCGCAATTGACCAGTTGGCGATCTGGGGTAAACGTGTGGGTTGCCCTGTGATTCAGCACCATGAAGGAGCTGATGCTGCGGCTGTTGTCTTTGATGCCATTCAGTCCGCTCGGGCCAAAAAGATTGATGCTTTGCTGATTGATACCGCCGGCCGCCTGCACAATAAAGATCATTTGATGGAAGAGCTCAAAAAAGTCTACCGTATCATCGATCGCGAAAAGCAGGATGCTCGAGTTGAATGTATTCTGGTTTTGGATGCAACAACAGGTCAAAATGGTTTACGTCAGGCTGAAGTTTTCTCTAAGTCTGTACCGCTAAAATCACTAATTTTGACTAAGCTCGATGGTACTGCGAAAGGTGGCGTGATTTTTGGTATTAAACGTGAACTGAACATTCCGATTAAATTATTGGGTGTTGGTGAGCACCTTGGCGATTTACAAGAATTTGAACCCAAGTCTTTTGTTCAAGCTCTCTTTGCCCAAGATGATGCCGTTGAGTCAGGTGTTTCTGATGTCAAATGATCAAGCCCGAAGCTAAGCCTAATGGTGAATGGTTAAAACACACCCTGGCTTATAGTCTGTTGATTGGTATCAGTGGGCTAATCATCTGGTTCTTACTCTCCCTAGGCAGTGGCCTTGAACAGAGGCAGGTTGTGGGAGAGTTTGCCCAGAGTGCTAGCCATGCAGTCCATACAGCAGGTTCTTTACTTGATAATCTTC
>CAJYHH010000223.1 GCA_913773825.1 Candidatus Sericytochromatia bacterium
GCCATAGACCAGATAGAGGGAGGCCAGGCTATTGACGTGGGCGGCGATCACCCAGCTGAAGCCAGCCATCAGCGTACCGATAGAGATCAGCAGTCGCGGGCCAAAACGCTCGACCAGCCGACCCTGAAAGGGTGAGAAAAAGGTCTGCAGAATAATCAGCAGCGAGAAGGTCACCTGCAGTTCCGCGAGCCCCACGCCAAGTTTAGCTATCATCGGTTTAGTCAGCAGCGTCCAGACATACTGCGGGCTGGAAATCGCCGCCATGCAAAGTAAGCCAAGCAGAAGCTGCACCCATTTACTGTGTTTCGCTATTACCACCGGTTCGCTAATTGAGGTCATTGCACTCTCTCCCAGAATTACGTTCTGTTATGCAGCCAGATTCAGCCTGCTCTGTTCAGAATTTGCTGATGTCGTCTATATCCAGACGGTTAATGGCTGATGCAGGTCTGAGATCCTCAGCCCTGCAGAGCTACGTAATTAGAAAGTTTGCAGGAACTGTGCCAATGTAAAAAACGTTTGTTATCAATGGGTAAGTGAATTATCGAAGTGATAAGTGTGATGCAGTGCAAAATATCAGTGCGCTGGGTTGGTGCGGTGAAAAGGGATGCGCGTGGGAAGAGGAGCGAGGGTAACTGAGCTTAAGATGGGCAGGATAGAGTGGTTTTTGGGAAATTAAAGAGACGAAAATGCCCACGGGGCTGCAGGCTTTTTAGGGGGAGGTGGAGGGGATTGTTAGTCAGGGCTGGTGGAGTGCAAACAGATAGGTCGATCTGTCCTCTTGCGGGTTATTCGATTCTTTTTTTGCGCCTCACCGGGCACTTATTTTTCCTCATCAAACTCACCTCCCAGACGTTTATTTCTCAGACGAAAGCTTTCGCACTGTCATCAAAAATTTGCGTGCAGTGGTTTCCCAGAGTTCAGGCGAGAAGTCAAACTCGTATCGTTGCCTGAACGCCTCTTCAACATCAGAGCCATAAGCGGCGATAAATTCGTCAACCTCTTCGATAAGATC
>CAJYHH010000224.1 GCA_913773825.1 Candidatus Sericytochromatia bacterium
TGTCATTTTTCTTTAAATTGATATGATAGTGATATCACTTTGATTCCATTCTTAGCTTATTTAAAATCGGAATCGAAAGGAACCCCTATGAATCGAACCTTTGATAAGTCTGCTTTTAAGCTCAATGGTTTTGTTGCGTTGTTTTTAATCGTGATTTTTTTATTGGCAGCACTTGGTCTGATTGCAAACCATGTTGAAGCCTTTGGCATGATCCTGTTTGTGTTAGTAGCCGGTCTGGGTCTACCGGGTCTTTATACAGTGGAACCTAATGAATCGCGCGTGCTGATTTTTCTGGGTAATTACACGGGCACCGTCAAAGAATCAGGCTTCTGGTACTCGAATCCTTTTGCGCTCAAGAAAAAAATCTCTCTACGGGTGCGCAACTTTAATTCCGACAAAATCAAAGTCAATGACCATAGCGGCAACCCAATTGAAATTGCAGCAGTTGTCGTCTGGAAAGTTGTCTCGCCAGCCAGTGCCGTCTTTGATGTTGATGCCTATGAAGACTTTGTGCATATTCAAAGCGAAACCGCGATCCGCACGCTTAGCAGTCAATACCCTTATGACAACGGTGACGAAGCGGGTCTGTCTTTACGTGGCCACCCTGAAGAAGTCTCAGAAAGCCTGCTAACTGAACTCGAAAAACGCCTCAAAGTAGCCGGTGTACATATTATCGAAGCCCGTCTCAGTCATCTGGCTTATGCGCCTGAAATTGCCCAAGCGATGCTGCGCCGCCAGCAGGCCCAGGCAATTATTTCAGCCCGTAAGCAGATTGTTGAAGGTGCTGTTGGCATGGTTCAAATGGCTTTACATCAGCTTTCAGCCCAGAATATTGTTGAACTTGATGATGAGCGCAAAGCCCAGATGGTCAACAATCTTATGGTGGCTCTGGTTTCTGAAAATGAGGCCCAGCCCGTAATTAACGCGGGAACACTATATTAGCGAGCTTCGCTCGCTGTTATGGGTGGTGGGTTTAAAGGCAAAAACAAAGACAAAAGTCTGAGCTATCTTAGTCTTTTGACTTAACTCAAAACCCACCACTCACCACCCACCACTCTTATAATGTATTCTCCCTAGCTGCTGATGAACCTATGAGTCTGAGCGGAATATAATTTTCACATATGGCCAAGAAAAAACAATTTCCCTTACGGCTTGATCCACGTGTCTTTGATCTTGTGGAGCAATGGGCCAATGATGATTTACGCAGCGTCAACAGCCATATTGAATTTTTGCTGCGTGATGCGCTTAAACGCGCTGGGCGCCTTAAATACAGCCCAAATAGCTCATCATCAGAAAATGAGGATGAGACGCCAAAGATTTCAGAGTAACCCGCTTGAGCTAAACGCTGGTTGGGGGCTGAGTTTTAGCACCGGGACAGCCGCATTCCGGCGGGCATTTACAGTTATCTCCACACTTACATTGAATGCCACAGCAGCAGCCGTCATCAACCGCAGGTGCACCGCAGTGACAACCATTTTTGCGACAGCAGGGGCAAGGGGATTCTTCTGGCTCCATCAGCATAAACATACCTCGCTAATCAACTAAATTCACACAAGCTAGCTATGATTAGCTTAGTCGAATTTAGATAAAAATCTTGTCAAAGTGTGTGAAGCAGGGCTGCATTTAGTGGCTTTGCTTTTTTAAATCAAAGGTCTTGAGCAAGCCCGGCAAGCCTGGAATCTCAACGGATCCGGTTAACTCACCTTTGGCGTTTTGCTGCAGGCGAATATTGAGATTCCCTTCAGCTGTTTTAATCGACAGGCTCTGAGTTTTAAAGCTTTCGCTGCCGCCAAATACACCTTTGGATGTTTTAGTACCTTCGCTGATTTTAAGTTCACTGAGCCCCGAACCCTTACTTTTGCCTTTGTCGTTATTATCAAGCAGCTGATAGCGGTATTTATCTCCTTCCCTGGTCAACTTAATCGAGAGATTGACTTTTCCATCAGCTAAACCAAAATAATCATCAGCAATACCACGCGCCACACCGGGAATATTGATATTTGCCTGTAATTCAAAGCTATTGTCGTTAAGCGTTTTAACTATCGCCGTACCGTCAGCGCTGAGCGTGCCGTCAACGCTTAGCTTATCGCCCTGACTTAAACCCAGTAACTTAAATGGGGGTACTGTGGGCTTCGCATCAAACGATACTGACTTAATCGCAGAACCGGCCTGGGCCTGAATCTTCTTTTGATCAACCGGTGCGCCAGACGGTTTGGGAGCGGTAGGAACCGGAGGAGCAGCAGGGCTGGGCACAGCAGTTTTGGCAGCAGAAGCGGAGGCTGTTTTTTGTGCGGGTCGCGCAGGGTTGATATTCATAAAGGCTCCTTTAGTCAATTAGAGGCAGCTAGAGTCAGGTACAGACAGATAGTTATTTTATCTGATATTTAAACAAAGACCTTGTTTGAAAGCCCGCTATCATTGCATAAAAGCGCTGGCATTCGGGTAAAATAAGCAAATCGTTGAATTTCAAGAGGAATCCCATGCCTAATTTAGACGGTTCGGTGCGTCAGCTTAATCAGGATGTCTACAACGCCCTGGGCAAAGTTCAAAATCCCCGCCAGATGAGTGTGAACGAAGCCAAAGCTGTCAGAGAAGCCGTATTAAAAGACGGTAAAGTGGATAATGCCGAATCTGATTTATTAGCTGAATTACGCACCAGCGACCGCAATCGAACAGAGGTGCGGGTTACTCAAAAAGCTGAATTTGATCCCAGCAGCCTGACCTTAGGTCCGGTCAGCGGTGAAGCCGCAGAGCAACTGGATATCGGAAGGTTAGATGTGCTGAAAGCAAAGGCTAACATTCTGGTGGATGATGCCAGCACCTGGACCCGTGAAAATGTCAGCCAGCCTTTGCAAGAAAACGTGATTAAACCTGCTGCGGAATGGACCGATCGCAATGTGGTTCAGCCGATTAACGAACACGTTGTGCAGCCTGTGGTTCAAATGTTTAGCCATATCTGGCAGTATGATCCGGCTCAAGGTACCCCTAGCGAACGTCAGGCCAATTGTGGCCCCGCATCAGCCCATATTGTCGGCACTAATTTAGGCCTCGATATGCCTAACTTGCAGGAAATTCGTCGCAACGTAGGTGCCCGCACGGGAAATGGCCAGGGTGCCTTTGCGATCAGCACCGGTCAGCTGGTTGATGCGGTTGAAAATCAAGCAACTGAAGAAGGACGACGGATTGAAGGTGACGAAACCCGTCTCAATACCAATGTTGATCAAGTTTTAAATCAGATGCGCGAACGTCTGGCGGCTGGGGAGCAGGTTGTGCTCTTGACCAGCAATCTCGCCATTCAGCAGCCAACAACCCTGCGCAGTAATTCTGGTTCAGGCCATTATGTTGTGGTGAACGAAGTGAAACCCGATGGTTCAATTGTGATTAGCGATCCCCAGCGCCAGGGCGCCAATCAGGTAACCTATAGCCGTCAGCAATTGGCAACCCATTTACAGCGTCGCGAACGCTTTGGCCGCGAAAATATGATGGTCAGCTTCCGTGACCTGGATGCTTCATCAGCTGTAGCGGCTCAGCCCACGCCTAACAATACCGGTACAGTGGTCTCCTAAGCCTTTATCTAAATCTTTATTTAACTTGAGAAGCTGGAGCAGTCTGCGTCGTATCTCAGCGAAGTGCTTCAAGCAACAGGTCTTTGTCTTGCC
>CAJYHH010000225.1 GCA_913773825.1 Candidatus Sericytochromatia bacterium
CGATCAGATCCTGCATCCGCGTCGGGGTTGGGCGCTCATAGCGAGGATAGTGCTCAGGAAAATTATTCGCCATCAGCAAATAAGTCTTGTAGCCTTTAGAGATCAAGAACCAATAAAGCGGTGAAAAAGGCTGCTTGAGTTTTTGCACAAACAAGAACTTCAAAAAGGCCACACCCAAAGCGCCTTGGCCCCAGTAGTCGCGATGAATCACCGTATCGCCGCTAAAGCAGCCACGCACTGTGCGGCTACTTTTACCATCTTTGGCAAGCAGCTGGGCCTTGATCGAGACAATCGTTGAAAAACCTTTAACATCCGGCAGCGCTGGATCGCGCATCAGAAAAACTGAATCTTTTTTGAACAAGTCGATTTTAAACTGCTCATGGGTGACATTGGCATAATAGTCACTCATCAGCTTAAACATCTCTTCAATTTCCCGAGCGTTAAGGTCCTTGACCTTAACGCAGACAGCCGTTAGTTTTTTACTCATGACGCTTCTCCATGCTGCAGAACCCGCAAATGACGTTCCCGAGGGCGATTATCGGCCGTCAGCGCATCTGCTTCTGCCAGTTCTTCAGCCTCGTTGGCTTTTTCAGTTGTCGCTTTGGGATTAAGATGGGTCCCAAAACCCCAGAGTGAGGTTTTTTGCTTTTCAAGATGTTGAATAAAGCGAATAATCGACTCATCTTCTTTAATCGGACGGCTGATGCTAAAGCGAATTGACTTAAAGACTTCTGTATCACCTTTGGCAAAATAATTGCCGACAAGCTTAGTTGCAAACAGCACCACGGGATTAATCACGAGACGGCCAAAGGCACCAAAGCGTTTAGGTGTCAGCAAAATAGTCAGGCCTTCTGCTTTGCCTTCTGGGGTGGGGCGCAGAGCAAAGATAATATGGCAGTGAAGAAAATCCGGTCCAACTGTCACAGAGCCTGTGCTCCCAGAGGTATAACACATCGAATAAGTCAAAGCATCTTTGTAAAAGCGGCTAAAGAAGCGCAGCAGCCAGTGAGATTTGGGCATATGAGTCAGGTTATTAAACTGCACCATATTTGCGCCCAAAGGCTTAATTTCAAATTTGAGTTTAACCGGTAGATTATGCACGGTGTTGAAGTGATGGGCGTCAATCGCGTTCACCATCACGACATTGGGGTGGCAGCCCTTTTCAAAGGTATTGCCAAAGCTGGTGTCGAGTTCGACATGTTCTAGCTCTGGTACAAAGTGCACAGGATGAGTGGGGGTTTCACCTGTATAAATCCAGATCGTGCCGTATTTTTCAGTCACAGGATGAGTTTTAATCTGCTCATGAATTCCCGGTGCTTTGCGGCAGGGAATATCAACAAGCTGACCGGCTTCGTCAAATTTCCAGCCATGAAAAAAGCAGCGAATCCCTTTACCATCGACTTTACCTTCAGCAAAGTGGGCGCCCATATGTGGGCAATAAGCATCAACCGCACGAACCACACCGTCTTCACCGCGGTAAATCGCCAGATCACGGCCCAAAAACTTGAGCGGTTTAACCTGGCCCTTTTTGAGCTCTTTGGACTTCATCGCCCAGTACCAGGACTCAATGACGGTGTCCGTGCGGTTAAAAACTTGTGTTTGTGTGAGTGATGACATGCTGACTCCTGCCTCATCGAGAGCTTAGATTCATTTAGTCTATCTCATCATCTCAATCCAGGATATCAAGGTGGGGCGCTGTAGAATTTCCGAGTGCAACTCCATTACATCAAGGCAAGTGATACACGAGTTTGTGGCAACTCAAGTTTAACTCAAGGGCAACGCCCAACAACACCTAAGCTCCGATGGACAGACGAGAGGGTATACTTATAGTCTTATTATAGGATCAAGCGGGCATTAAGTTGTCATGAATTGTTATTTTGTTCAAAATTTCCGGGCCCAGGCATGAATTTACGCACTGCACCACGCGATGGCAAGTCGCGCAGCCTCAATCTCAGCTCTCAGCCTCATGTTATCCAGCGCGTCTTTAACAATCATGAAGTTTTAACCAAGGGCTGGTACCCCGTCTGTACAAGCCGTGAGCTCAAAGCCGGAGAATGTCGCTCTTACACCATTTTTAAACAACGCATTGTGGTCTTTCGCACCCAGAGCGGCAACTTACATGCTTTAGACGCCTTTTGCCCGCACTTAGGCGCTGACTTAGGCAATGGACGGGTGATTGGGGAGAAAATCCAGTGTTATTTTCATCAGTGGAGCTATAGTGGCGAAGGACATTTAGTTGAAATTGCCTGCCGTAAAAAACAATCAGCCGCAGAAGCAGGCGAAACCCCGCTTGGACAGGGCTTAGATCAAGTTAAAACACGCAGTTATCCAGTAACCGAAGCCTATGGTCATCTCTGGGTTTTTTCTGCCTCTGAAGCCAATCATAAACTGCCTAAACCCGTTACTTTTGAACACTATCAGCATCACGAACTTGACGCCCTGTATATCAAAGAAGCCAATCTCTTTGCCCATCACCATATTATGATGGCCAATGGCGTCGATCTTCAGCATTTTGCTTCGGTCCACAACCTCGATATTGCCTTTGATTATCAAATTAAAACCGACACACCGGGCATCTTTGACTGGACCCTGCGCGGCGAAATCCCCACAGATAATCTCAAAGGCCGTCTGGCGCGCTGGCTGGTCGGCAATGAGTTTGAATACCACGTGCGCTTTGCCGGTGGCTCCATGACTTTCATTACCTACGGCAGCGATCAGCGCTTTATGGGATTTAAACTCCCCTCTCTGCAGATCCTTTGGGGTGGGCTGCCGCAAGAATCCGGCGTGAGCAAAGCGCGAATCTTTTTGATTACACCCAAGCGCAAAGGCCTGTTGGGAAAACTCCAGACCCAGCTGATTTATTTCAGCGCCTTTGCTTTATTGGCGATGCTCAGAGATGAAGACGTTAATGCCTTTCCGCATATGCGCTTTAATACACATCGCTTAATCAAAGAAGACGCTTCACTAGGACGTTTAATCCAGCTAACCAATCAACTTGAGCTGAGTGACTGGGGAACCGTCCCATGAGCCTGCGCCGCCTGAGCCTTGAAGAATGGTTTTTAACGCTTCAGCTGAGCCGGATCGATCGCGATCACGCCCATGTCACGGGCTTTATTGAAGCTGACTTAAGCCAGATCAGACAAGCCTGGAAAAACGCCTCAGAATCAGGCTCTTTTCCCCTGACGCATATTCTGGTCAAAGCTTTGGCTTTAACCCTCAAACACGTTCCCGAAGCCAATCGCCAGTATGTTAAAAGCTTTTGGGGCCCCCGCATGTTAGAGAGCACTGACTGCTCTGTGACGGTGCCGGTGATGCTGCAAGTTGACCAAAAAGACTATCTTTCAGTCATGAACGTCAAACAAGCAGATCAGCTGAGTATTCAAGACATTTCAAAACAGATTCAGGCTTATCGTAAGGTCGATAAACGCAAATTAATTGCAGGCAAATTTATTGTTGGCAAACGTAATAATCTGTTTAACCGCACGCGTTTGCGCCTGCTTCACAGCTTTGTAAACGCCTTTCCCCAGTTTCAGGACAAAATGGGCTATGGTCTGACCTCAGCCTCATCTTTAGTCAATCTTGAGCATGAGGGGACTCAAGCTGTGCTGATGGGCCGCGGCCCAGGATTTATCTCGCTTACAGCCTGCCATTTTGATGAGACAACAGGCAAAGCCCGAATCGGATTGGCTTTTGATCACTTTGCCTGCGCAGGTTTAGTAATGGGAAAAGCATCTATTACCCTGTGCCGGATTTTACAAGCAGAGCTTGAGCCTGAAGCCCTACTGCCTTAAGCGCGGGAGTGAACCCACTTATGACCTTTAAGCAGCATAAAGGTCTTAACACAATATTGATGGGGCTTTGCCTATGATGCGATTACCCAATTAATTAACATATAAACTATTAATTAATTATTACAGAGGGTGCAACGCCAATGTTGCAAAAGCTTAAGAAACCGATTATCGCCTCTGCCTCACTCCTGATGCTGGCAGCTTGTACCGCCAACGGCAGTATTAGCCCAATTCCGAACGACCCCAACGACCCTGAGCCGATTGCAACTCCCACAGCCGTCCCCACTACCAGCCCAACAGCAGAACCTACACCAACGCCTACCGCCACGCCAGGCTGGAGCAATGTGGTGATTCAGGCCAAGATCAACAGCTTTGCAGATGTTCTGGCTGAAGTCCGCCGTCTTGAAACCACAGGCGAAGTCACAGGCGCCACGGTATTAGGAAATTACCAGATTCAGTTAAATGCCTCAGCCAGTATTATTGCCCGTCTGACTGAAATGTCCCAGGCTGAAGTAATTCCGTTTAATACCGTGATTCAGCGTGAATTTAACGTCGATAATCGCTACACCACCGTGCTTGGCAACTTTGATGAATTTGTCGGCTTCTGGCGCCAGAACATCAGCCAATTAGACGCAGTGCCCGGTGTGGACTTTAACACCCACAGCGTAATTGCGGTTTATGCCGGTCGTCAGGCCCGTCTGGGTTATACCACCCAGATCAACACGATTACCCGCAGCAATAACCAGCT
>CAJYHH010000226.1 GCA_913773825.1 Candidatus Sericytochromatia bacterium
TCAGCCAGCCAGATGTAGAAGTGTTGCAGCAAAAAAACTTAGCGGGCTATCAAGCGTCTGTACTCAAAAGCAAACAGGCAGATGCAGTCTTAAATTGGCTCAAACAAAATAATTATCCAGTGCGCCCTGCTTTAAAAGCCTGGCTTGAACCTTATTTAAAAAAAGGCTGGGTGATTACAGCTTTTCAGCTCAATCAACACGCCACTGAACAGACCCAAGTCAATCTCAAAGCTTTGGATATTCGCTTTGTCACGGATAAACCCTTTTATCCTTATCGCGAGCCTGAAGATGCCCAAAATCGTGAGCATGACCGCAGTTTAAGGCTTTATTTTATTGGCCCACAGCCCGTCAACGGAGAATTTAGCCCTGCCAGCGGCCTGGTTTATGACGGAGAAAATCAGTATTATCACTTGAGCAGTGCAAACCATCCGATTCAGGAAGCCCGCCGCCTTTACAGCGCCCCACTGGATAAACCCGAGCATCAGGCTTTAATTCACGCGCTACCTGCTGCTGACATACCTTCAGAACGCTGGCTCAGCAGTTGGCTGGATTTGTCTAATCAGCGCTTAGAGCCGATTGCAGATCAACCAAACGAGATCTCTGATCTGTATTTTCGCCCTGCTGTTAGTGAGCCTTATGTGCCCATCCGGCGCCAAGATCAAACCGTGATTTTACCAGTGGATATCTGTCTGATTGCTGGCTGGATCATTTGGCGGCGCAAACAGCGCAAAACTAAATTAACGGCTTAAAATTCAGGGTAGGGCCCCGGCAGCATCAAGCAAACTGACAATCTCTGGATGCTGGCGCTCCCGCGCAAAGATCAAAGCGCTAACGCCCTGCGAGCTGTGAACATTAACAGGTGCGCGATAACGCAGCAGAATTTTAACCACGGCCGTCTGTCCTGTACCCGCAGCCCAGATCAGAGGGGTATAACCCTGACGATCAGCAATCGCAGGATTGGCACCTTTTTCTAATAACAAAGTGGTCATTTCAGGACTGCGATAAGCAAAAAGTAAGGCCGTACTGCCATCTTTAGCCTGAGCGTTTAGATCAGCACCTTTGGCCAATAAAAGTTTAACCAGCTCCAGTTCTCCACTTGAGGCAGCAAACATCAGCGGGGTGTAACCACTGTAATTGGCAACATTGACTTTAGCGCCTTGATTCAACAAAATTTCAACAATATCAACGTGTTTACCCACAATCGCCCAAAGCAAGGGCGACCACTCAGCCATCGTCAGGCGATTGGGATCTGCCCCTTGATCCAGCAACAGTTTAACGGCTTCAAGATGGCCTTTTTCGCAGGCGATCATCAAAGGCGTCCAGCCATCATCCAGACTGACCACATTGACCTCTGCACCCTGCTCAATTAGCCATTTTAAGAGCTCAACACGCCCACTGGCACTGGCTTTTAGCAGCGCTGTCCAGCCCGTTTTACTTTTGAGATTAATCTGAGCTCCTTGAGCCAGCAGGGCTTGAATACTCTCTAACTGGCCATACCAGGCAGCTTTCATCAGCGCACTTTCACCTTGATGGTCAAGCACTCGCAGACTCGCCCCGTTATCAAGTAGAGTCTGCATCGCCTCTTTTTTACCTTTGGCAGCTGCATGCATTAACGCTGTTTCGCCACTTTGATCAGGTGTATCAGGACTTAGGCCATGATCCAGCAGTAACCGAATCACCGCACTACTTCCCCCTTCAGCAGCAGCAGATAAAGCCGTGATCCCTCTGATGTCTTTAAGCCTGGGATCCAGCTGATTGAGCAATTGTTCGACTAAATCTGAATTGCCATAACGGGCAGCCCAATGCAGCAAGGTGCCGCCATCTGGCGTTGGCTGATGGGGATCAGCTCCTTGCTGTAAAGCCAGCACAACAGCTGATGATTGACCTGATTTTAGAGCCTGCTGCAAATCCTGATTGGGGTCTGCCCAGGCCGGGCTGATACTCACAGCCAAATTAATGAATACAATGCCCAAACTCAAACAACGCAGGCTTAGTCTCATACAAGTACCTTGCCAGAACCTAAAATGGATGATGATAGCCATATCTTACAAATCTTGGGTTCGACCGGCAAGCCGGGTCAGTCACAATTTAGTGATCACTCAGCTAACAAACATTCTGTTACTGTCAAAGCCTAAATGGCGCTAAGACCAAAAAAGGCACAAACTCCGGTGACATTAGGATTCCTGCGTCCATCGGCTTCCTGAAGTCTTCATGCAAGGTCGGCGGAGCTATCCATCTCAGGGCTCCTGACGTCTGGGCGTTCGTCGCCTTTGACGCCTGCTCGGCAACGAGTTTGCACTCGATGCTATCGGCACCTTGTCGCACTATCGAAACTGGCGTCTCGATCCTTCTTCAAGCTTCTTCCGGGTGCTGCAGAGGATTCCCCGTCAACTGCCTGGGAGTGAAACGAACCTTACAATTCCTTTCAAACCGGCCCTCTTGATGTTTCTCACACCTTCAGGGCTTGCCTCAGCTGACGTCCGTTGCCTGGTAGCGTTGCTCTCATCATCCGTAAGCTCCTTACGTCGCTAACGGCTGAAGGGCTTGCCACCGGCCCGTGCCTCTCGTACACTTCGCGCCTTCAGGGTTTTTCACTCCCACCGTGTCGGTTCCCGTTACCGGGTCCTGCCGCTCTTGCCTTTTCCTTCGTCCTGTTACCAGTCCGACCGAGGCTTCAGCGGATTCTTCCACTGTGTTTGTGTGTTGCTTCGCCTGCCTTGCGGCTGACGTCAACCTTGACCCTCTTGGGTGTTCTCTCTTCAGGGATTTCCCCTCTTCCAGAGCTTCACCGCTGCTTCCAGCGGTCTCCCTGCTCTCCGTTTTGACGGCTTGCAGGTTTTTTCTCCCCGGTTGAGTTGGCTCGCTCTCAGCAGCAATGCTATCTTCATTGCCAAGGCTCCTTACGTCGCCTGCCACTGAAGTATTGCTGCTGATTTCCTCTGGCTTCGACTTGCGTCAAAACCTGAGCGCTGCCGCCCCTCTTGAGCTTCTGGCCAGGATAGATCATCTTGCGACAATGGCACCTGGTCCGTTTGGGACGCTTCTCTCGATGTCACTCGGAGTTCGTTTATTCATACTAACGCAGGGTTAAGATCACGTCAAGAGATAAAATGTCTTTTTTACTCTTTTACAGCCAAAAATTTTTGCTTAGAACAAGCTCAAATCATCTTGTAACAAGGTTTTTAGCCCCTAAAAAAAGTTCACAAACAAAGTTCACAAACAAAATTGGCCTTTGTGGACACGTCAGATAAACGGGTCTACAAAGGCCAAAAAAGACGAAATCCCCGGCGCGGTCGAGATTGCTGCGTCCTTGCGGCTTCCTGAAGTATTCGCTCATCCAGGCGGAACTGTCCTTTTCAGGGGCTCCCGACGCCTCAGCGTTTTATACGCTCTGGACGTCTGCACAAGCTGGGGGTTAAGTGTTTCTTACAAAACCAGAGGTTTTGTTTAGAAAAACTTATCCAGACTGGCACCTAAATTCACTATCGGAATAATAATCCCGATCCTTCTACAAGCTTTGTCCTGGGTACTACAGAGGATTCCCCGCCGTATGCCTGGGCTTCCGACTCACACCTTGCGGTGGAGCATCAGCCGGCCCTCTTGGTGTTTTTCGCACCTTCAAGGCTTGCCTCATACGCCGTCCGTTGCCTTGCCGCTTGCGCAACTGGCCCGTGCCTCTCGTGCACTTCCCGCCTTCAGGGTTTTGCACTCGTAACGCGTCGGTATCTGTTACCAGACCCCTCCACTCTTGCCCTTAACATCTAGTTTTAAGGCTAGCTGCCCGGACTTCAGCGGTTCGTTCCGCGCTAGTCGTGTGTCCAAACGATTCATTACAAACCGTTCAGGACCTTTACCCTCCTGGGTGTTGACTCTTCAGGGATTTCCCCTCTTACGGAGCTGCTTCACTGCTTCCAGCAAACTTCCTGCTTTCCGTTTTGACGGCTATCAGGCTTTGTCTCTCCGCTCGAGTTGGCTTGCTTGTCCTGTTTTTCACCAGTTGCTTGCGCTTCCGGCTAAATTCAGGCGCTGCCGCCCCTCTTGAGCTTTTGGCCAGGATTTTCACCTGGTCCGGTTGGACGCTTCTCTCGATGTCACTCGGAGTTCGTTTATTCATACTAACGCAAGGTTAAGATCACGTCAAGAGATAAAACGTCTTTTTTACTCTTTTATTTTTCAGAGACTAATTTTATTCGGGCTAAAAGCAGACCGTCTGCAAGTCCAGAAGTCAGGTATCATGAAGCAGATTCTGACCAGGAGGCCCGTCATGAAACGTTCTCCCCGATTCCGCACAGCTCTTTTTGCGCTCTTTTTAAGCGCCAGCCTGCAGTTTTCAGCCTTTGCCGGACTAGCCGGTGATTGGCAAGGCGCGATCGAAATCCCCGGCCAAAAGCTTGATGTCAGCATCAGTCTTAAACAAAACGAGCAGGGCCAGTGGTCTGGCAGCATCGATATTCCCGCACAAAAATCCAAAGCTCTGCCGCTGAGCCAGATTGAAGTCAAAGGTCAGGATGTCAGTTTTCAGATTCAGGGCATTCCGGGCAGTCCAACTTTTAAAGGCACACTTAACGAAA
>CAJYHH010000227.1 GCA_913773825.1 Candidatus Sericytochromatia bacterium
TTTAATCCTCAAAGCTCTATTATTCCGTCTCAATCAGTTGATTTGATTGAGCCAAACTCAGCTGAATCCGCATCCCTTGCTGCTGATGGCCCGCCCCCTGAAGCTTATCAGCAGGCTGACTTGACCCAGGCGCCTGTGTTTCCGACTTTTTTGCAGCAGCCTGTGCAGGTGCGCAATCGAGCCAATCTCGAGTCGCTGTTTCGCGTGCCTTTAACTTTGATGCCGCCAGGCCGCCAGGCCGAATTAGGCCAACTTGCCCAGCAACTGGGTTTTACTAACCTCCAGAGTCTCATGTACAGCCTGCGCCTGCTGAGCCCAGAGGCTAAACAGAAGCTTTTAGAAGACGTGTTAAAACCTCAACCCTTTGTTATAGACCCCAATCGTCAATTGGCCAGCTTATTTGAAAAAACCTTTAAAGAGTCTATTAATCAGCTTTTTGCCCCTCCTTTACAAGCCCCGCAATTTAAAGCCGACAGTCATCCTCAGGGGGTAAATGCCTGGAACACGGCTGCCTATGCGGCGGTTTATAACGGGCTTAAAACGATTGCCGTTCAGGATCCTCAGCGCTTTGTCAGCATTGCGAAATCCGGTGTCATGGACCGCAAGGGTCAAAGGGGCCCGCTGACTTTTGAGCGAGCGGAATCCCCCCAAGTCGATGAAAAGAAAGCTGAAACTTTTTTAGATCTGATGGCGCAAAAAGTCATCATCGCCAATACAAATGAAGAAAACGGCCTGATTACGCTCTTTGACAATTCATTTCAGCGCGATACCGGGGCTGTGACGCGTCAGGCTTTTACCCAGCTGACGATGCTCAGCCGTTTTGATACGCTTAGCAATCAGCCCGTACCTGAATATCGCGGCCCAGAAGCCGCTGAGCGGGGGCTTGAGCGTTTAAACGGCGAAAATAAAGAGGCCTATGTGCAGCGCTTGCTTGATCTGATTAGCCATCGTTTTGTGGCTGAATACGGCAATAACGACTGGCATCGCCTGCAAGAAGCCGTCAATTATATTATCCGCTTTAAAGATTTAAATAATCCAGATGTCGTCAATAAGCCGATTCAGGAAGTCGAGGGCAATTCACAGCCTCGTGACCCCGCTACGCTACAAGCTTTGCAGCGCATGGGGCCGGATAATATCAAGCGCGTGATTGCGCGTATGGAACAAGTTGATGCTGTCAGCGACTTTCAGCGCTTTTTGCGCGCCAATCATCCAGGTGCAAATGCGCTTCGTGCAGATGGGATGCTTGGGCCAGACACCTATGAAATGGTCAGATCGTTTCAGACCAGTCTGGCTTTAAACCTGATTAAAGAACGCCTTGAAGACGATGGACGTTTATCTGCTGAACGCAAACAGGAGCTGATTAACACGCTAAATCAGCAGTTTAACCGGCTTGAACATCATCCTGATCAGGCTCGGGGTATCTTACAGACGGCCCAGAACCTGGTCAAAAGTTTAATTGACGAGACGCCTAATCCGCTTTCGATTTATACCGAAAATCAGCTTCAGAGCGATATGCCGCGCTATGAACAGTTAGTTGCCGGTCGCTTTGACTCCCAGACCGCTGAGTATCTGGTCGAAAGCTGGTTTGAGATGATGGATTCTGGCCAGGGATTAGATATGGCTGAGCAGTTAGTGGTCCATGAAGCAGGTCATCTTTGGGAGCATGCCATCGATACAGAAGGCTTAAGGCTGGAGCAAAACTGGGCGCGTTTATTTGGGGCTCATGCCGGCGGGGAGGACAGTGACTATTTTTACGCCAGCCATCAGCAGGACTTTCACGATCAGCTTGGTCACGACAATAATTCAGTCAGCGATTATGGTGCAACGGCTGCCCACGAAGACTTTGCTGAAGCCAGCCGCCTGTTTAGCTATGACCCACAGCGCCTGATGCGTCGTTCGCTGATGAAGTTTTTAGTCATGAATCATCTTAATCAAGGACGGATCAGCCCTGAAAAAACGCTCAAAATGGCGCTTGAATCAGGGTATACCGCTGACGAAGTGCTCAGCCGTCTCGACAGCCTGCGCCACCAGTCCCCTTTAACTCTGGGTCTGGCCCGGCAGCTTGATCAGGCTTATGCGCCTTTACGTGAGCTGGTGACTGAGCTGGCTGGCCAGACCCCTGCTGATTTTGCTTTACAAACAGATTCAGCTGATACTTCACCCCCTCAAGCTACTGAGATGACAGGGGGGTGGCGCTTTGAGCAGTTAGTTAACCAAATTCGCGATATCCGCGAGCTTAGCGCAAACACACCTGATACACCCCAAACGGCTGAGCAACACTCCCAGCTTGAGACCTTGTTAGAAAACTTTGTCGGGCTGGCGGGAGCTTCTGCCAGCGAGACGCCGCAGCGTGCTCAAGAGGCCTTTAGCCGTGAGCTGGATGGTTTTCTGACTCGGCTTAACACCGACAGAGCGCGTCGGGGTGCTGAACCCCTTGATGAAGCCGGAGCCCGTGCCCTGGTTGCTGGCTTGGCTCTGGCTCGTGCGGGTGTTTCTGAACCGGCTCGTCATCCTGCTCTGAGTCAGCATTTACCCGATTCTTTTCAGAGCACTTTTCAAGAACTTTTAAAAAATCCTGACTTGATTGCGATGTTGCCCCAGGGGAGTCAATTTAGCCCAGGTCAGCTGCTGCGGGGCTCGCTGGATCACTTGATCTGGATTGAAAACACTCGCGCGGAGCTTAATCAAAATCTTAGCCAGATCGGTGCTGAACTTGACATGTCGCGCGTTTCACTTGCTGATTGGCCTTTGCCAGACTTTAAGAGCGTCAACCGACCTGACAGAATGCCTGCCCAGCTTATGCAAAGTCTGGCTGATCCCCATCTGCAGGCGGTATTTGAAGAGCAGGATTTTAATCTGGAGCTGATTGAATATAACCTCAATCAGGCTTTACGCCAGTTAGGCCGCTTAAACAGAGCGACTTATACGCCTGTTTCCCGTCAGGATTTACAGGCTTTTTTGCTGCTTAATCGTCAGCAGATAATCAGTGTTGAATTACTGCATGATTTTTTAGTTCACCGGACCGGACAATACCTCTGATTCCCTTAAAGCAGTCCTTTAGCTCAATTTAAGTAAAAAAGATCCAAAAATAGTTGAGTTTGAATTTTTGGCTAAAATCTGCATGCTCAGAGCCTTATTTGCTGAATTTTGATCCGTCTGGCCGCATCTTTGAAGGCTGTTTTGATCTCAAACTGTTATTTTGCTGAGCTTTTGGGTATATTTATATAACGCAGCAGGGACAAGGAGTGTGTTGTCATGAGTACGTCGGTGACAGGGCCAGGTCAGCTTCCAGTCAATCCGCTGACCACACGTGGGACAGGCCCGCTGACGACGCCTGTTGCATCGCCCACGGGCACCACTTCCGCCAATCCAGCTGTTCCGGAGACTGCCGCCACAGCCGTCACGCCTCCAGTTGCAAACAATACCCAGACTTATCAGGCTGCCCAGTTTTCGCCTGATGGCCTGCAAATGCCAAGCGCCGCTTTTAACGCTGATCAGCAGGCTGCAATTAATTCAGTCTCAGCGGCTTTGCAGCCTGGTGCAAATCTGACAAGTGAGCAGCAGACCCAGCTCAATACTTTAGCGCGTGATTTAGGGTTTCGCGATTTGCCTATGATGCAGCATCATCTGCGTAATTTAAACCCTGCCCAGCGTCAGAACATCAACCAAATTTTGCGCACCCAGCTGCTGAACGGCATGGATGCCAAATCAGCGGTTCAAGTTGCTTTTGAACAAACTTTCCGGAATGCCTTAACCGGCTTGTTTACCGATAACCCTCGTCATCCGGGGCAGCGCTTCCCTACTCCGAGGCTGTCTTCTGAAGGTCATTCTCAGGGTACAGGTGCCTGGAATACTTTGGCTTTAGCTTCTGTTTATAACGGTCTGGCTTCGATTAATGAAACCGATCCGGCGCGTTTTGCCGCTGTGGCCCGCAGTGGTCCACCTGATGACAAGGGCAATCCCCAGGGTCTGGTGTTTACCCGTCGTAATGACGTTAACAACACTGACCAGCACAATATTTTTGATCGCATGGTTGATGCGGTGATGGTCGCTCATGCTGATACAGACAACCATGAAATTAAAATTTCAGATAACGCCCTGTACGCTAATTCCAGACAGATTACCGATCAGGTCGTTGATAAACTGGACCTGATTAGCCGTTTAGATCCGCCAGTGGGCAACCCACCTCGTTATGAGCTCTCACCGCTTTATACCAACGGTGAGCTGAACGAGCGTGGTCTGAGTCGTCGCGAAAACGAAACAGATGCTGCCTGGAACACGCGTGTCCGGGATTTAGCCGCTGGCGATATGCTCAGGCGCTTTGGCCAGGGCGACTGGAACAAACTTCAGGATGCGGTGAACTTTATTATTCGCTATCGGGGTCTGCGCGATCCGCGTGTGGTGAGTCCGCCGATTACAGAAGTGCGCATGAACGGTAAAGCCAATGATCCCGCTACCATGGAAGCTCTGCGCCGGATGGGGCCAGAAAACATGCAGCGCGTGATTGCCCGGATGGAGCAGCGCGACGGCGTGATTCAGATGCAAAACTTTTTAAAAGCGACAGTCCCGGGCGCTGAAAATATGCGCGTGGACGGCTATCTTGGTGGCGAAACCGTGAGCCAGACCAAAGCCTTTCAGGCTGCTCTGGCGCTTAACACCATGAAAGAGCGCATT
>CAJYHH010000228.1 GCA_913773825.1 Candidatus Sericytochromatia bacterium
TTTGTTCAGGGTCGCAGATCAAAAAACTGCGCTCGGGAGTATATTGCACATCGCTGGGCTGGCTTAGGCCGTGTTCAGATCCAAATTCACGATGAATAACCTGTTCTGTATCCACTTCTAAGACCCGTCCATTACCCTGATCAACAATCAGATAATGCAAGGGACCCAAGGGATCTGGTCGATACCAGCGCGTTTTAACCGGATGCCGCAACCTGTGCTGATCACTGGCAAAAGTTTTAAACGACCAGTGAATTTTACCTTTGGGGCCGATTTCATAAATCTGATTTCGAGAACTATCTGTTACCAGCAAATTTCCTTCGGGCAGCTTAACCAGATCGACTGGAAAATCACAGGAAAGCTGCTCAGCATCCAGCATCCAGACAACTTCTTTACGGACATTAAGCTCTAATAAACAGGGGCTATGAGGATCACTTAATAACACATGGCCTACCGCAAGACCTGCTGTTGCGCTGGCAGAAGCGACCTGACGCTTAAACAGGCGCAAAGGACTATCAAGCTCAAAACCGCAGACTGGGCATTCCCACTGGCCCATCAGTTTTTGATGACAAGCGGGACAATCTAAAGGCACAATCACCTGACCGGCTTGGGCTAACCAGGCCGCTTGTTCAATTTGTACAAGCAGTTCACGCCGCCTGATCTCAAGCTTCAGCCCGTGGCCTTCATAGACTTTTTCAAGATTGACTTCGGCCAGCTCATAACGGCTCAGCTGCTCACGTAAACGCTCAGCTTCAGGTCTGAGCAAGTGTTCACGTTGACTCAGATCTAAACCTGTCCGGACTTTAAAAGCTTTGATTAACATTTCAAGCAGAACTTCAGTGGCTCGTGGATCCAGCACAAGTGGCTTAAGCGGCCTAAGCGGTTTAAGCGGCTTAAGCTTTTTAAGCGCAGGGCTCGATTGTTCATTAGAACCAGCTTGATGTTGATAATCTGACAAGCCTGCTTCTGATGAACTGAAATCAGCGTTCTGAGCCAGGGCCTGATTAAGCAAGGCCCAGGGTTCTTCCGAATCAGCCTGCTGAACCGACTCAGCCTGAGGAGCTGCACTTGCTGAATGAATAACAGGTGGCACGGCTCCTGAAGCGACAGATAACTTGGCTGGCACATAGGGCATGGGCGGGTAAAAGTCTTCAAGCTCCATCGCCACAGCGGTTGGCACCAAACCAGCAGGCCGAATATTTTTTTGCGGCTGCTCAAGGCTTTCCAGCGTAGCGGCATCCACCCAACCCTCAGCCAAAATCATATCTTTGACGCGAGCCTTGCGATAAGCACCTAAAGGATTCACTTGGGCCAGCAAAAGCTGACAAGGCTTGCCCCCCTCTTTAAGGGCTGTGCGGCGTAAAGTTTTGACTTCCTGAGTATCGACAAGACTCAGAATCGGCGTAAAAGGAGCTGGAGAATGTTGATAAGTCATCACCAGCAAATAAGGCTGTGCCTGTGAAGGTCGGGAATCCAGCAGCATCAGATCACAGGGATCGCTGCCCTGACCGCGAAATAATTCGCCTTTAAGGGGCAGCTGTTTTTTAACACTCCAGCCAGCACAGCGGATATACAGCAGTTCCTGATTGGGCTTAAGCGTCAACAAATAAACATGTTCACCATCTGGCGCCATCACCAAACTCCCGAGCACACCCAAGCCAAGTTTTTGCTGACTGAGTTCACCCGTATTGAGATTTAAGATTGAAAGCATTGAACTGTTTTGATCTGTCATCAGCACTTGATCTCGCTTGGTATCAAAAGCCAGAGAAAAAGCCGAAGTGCCGCCTGTAGGGCGCAGTTTTAACTTACGCAGAGTTTGAAACTGGCGAGTCTCTAAGAGCTCAAGACTGCCCTCACCGCGATCACAAAGCGCCAGCAAACTGCCATCGGGAGACAAATACAGATCAAGGGGCCCAGCAGGGTTTGGACTTTTCGCAACACCACCAAACAAACGGGTCTGAGTATACCCCAGCCAGTCACTTTTTAAGCCCTGCGGCTCATATGCATAAGCCCCCTGCTCAGACAACACCAGACCATAAGCCTCTTGGGGAGTATTGAGAGAAGCAGCTTCACGATTGCCATTTTCGACGTTGATAAAAGCAGATTGATCGCCCCAACTCTGCCATTCGCCCCGAGTGGCTCCCCAATTAAGCTGGCGCTGAAGCAAAATTTGGCCTGTGATTTGCTCCGTGATGGTTAATTGTTTTTGTTGTGGGTCAATTAAAACCAGACGGCCCTGAAGCTGCTGCTCAAGCTGATCAAACTTTTGCTTTTGGGCTTCTAGCAGCGCAATCAGCGGCGCTTTTTTAATCAACTGTTTTTCAAGCAATTGATTGATCAAATTGAGATCTTCTGGGCTCGCAATATTCATAAAATCCCCTTATTACAACGCGCATTGCCATCTTGGCATAGCTATCGCAGCAACGCAAGGGAGCTGAGGGGCTAGAAAAATTGAGAATACTTAAGCTTTGAATCAGGTATTTTAAGCTAATCGCCTTAAACGCTTACAGGCCCTGGCTTATAGCTTTAACCTTTAGCACAACAAACCGGCGGTTCTATATCTGGATTAGGACTAACAGTGCTGTTTTGGATGATTAAAAGTCACTTGTATCACCAACAATCCAAGCGCCGTTTACGCATTTCAACCCAGAACTCACAACCCACCCCAGCGCCGTTAGGCCCTACGATGCAAAACTGATAATCTTGCTTTCGCCTTTACCGCCAGCGGCACGAGTATCCATTGCGCGCTGCAGTTCAGCAGCTGTACGGGTCTGGTTAGGGCCCCGGGCCGGATCGTCAACCAGGAAGCTGCCGTCAGGGTTAACGCCTTTGATTACCGTATAATGACCGGTTGTACCGCCAAAACCACCCGTCAGCAACACAACCTGTTCACCGCGTGCCAGGCGATCGCGAATCATGTCCAGTGACTGGTTGGCATCTCTGGGCAAAGTTGTGGTTTCTGCCTGAACCTGTTTGCCCTGATCAGCGGCATAGAGTTTAACAATCTGCTCAAGTTGGTCAGTGCTAATGGCAAAAGCGCCACCTTCATTGCCGTTTTGCGAAGTGCGAGCGCCAATGCGCTCACGCAGGGCATGCATATCCGGCGGCGTAATGCCCATCTGTTTGAGAATCATAGAAGCAGATGCCGGACCGCAGTTTGCTTCTGATTCACGGCGATGAATCGCCTGATCACCGGGAATCTGGCCATTACGCGCCAGCGCCACGTCACCCCATTGAGAAGTATACGTACTGCCATGATGCGCTTGATTAGGCTGATTGCTAATCGGTGCAGCCCCGTTAATCGCGTCAACGGCAGGTGTGGTCTGACCCGATGTGGGTGCATAAGCAGAAGCATTAGAAGGAAAATTGACTGAAGACGGAGACATATCAGACTGCTGAAAACGACGACCGCCGTAGTCAGTTTCATGATCAGCAGGATTAGAAGGCCCCGTAACGCCAGAAAAAAGATTGCGGAAAAAATTGCCAATTGAACCAAACAGCGAAGTGTCTTCAACAGGCTTAGCAAAAGCCTGAAACTGAGTAAACAACTGACCAGCAAGCTGAGAATCTTTCAGGCTGTCAGCGAGTTGAGTCAGTTCCTGCATTTCGCTGTTTTCAAGTACACCATCACTGGTAAACAGACCAACGTTGGTGTAATCTTTGATTTTTTCAGCCAGTTTAAGAAAAGCCTGCTTTTCAGAATCGGGCACATCCATGCCCTGAACCATGTCTTTTAGATCGTTAAACTCATCTTTGTCGAGGCGCCCATCAGAGACTGCCCGCTGAATCTGGGTGGTAAAAACCGGGCTAAGGCCCTGGGATGCACCGGGAGTTGCGCCTGCCTGCATAAGCTGAGTTTCCTCACTGAATTGACTGATTTAGATTCTTTACATTGTATACCCAGAAACCAGAACTTTAATTCAAAGGTTCTGGTTTCTGGACAATTTCTGGACAAGCAAAAGCAGGCTTATTCTGTTTGTGGCTTGTCCTGATTGCCCACAGCCCGCACAGCATCAATCCGGTATCTGCTGCTGAACCGTCTCCTCATGTGTAATCACAAAACCAGCCTGCAGATAAGTTTTAAGCGCAGCTGGTGAATCTAATTCACAGGTATGTAGCCAGAGTCGGGTGGGATGATGCATCCAGGCCTCATAAATCGCTTGATCGAGCAGCCAGGAACCTAATCCCTGAGCGCGAAAATCCGGCATCAGGCCAAAATAGGCAATCCTGATACTGCCATCAGCTTCCGCATAGAGTTCATAATAACCAGCTGGCACACCGCTGACATAGAGCACTTGTAGCGTAACAGCCGGATCACAAATTTCTTTAACTAAGTCTGGGTCGTTTAAAAAACCCCGGTCAACCCACATCAGGTCACGGCCCACTTCTGTATAGAGAAAACGATAAAAAGCAGCTGTGGGTTGTTTGGCCTGCAGTAGCAGCAGATCTTCTCGCTGAAGCTTACGCGCTTCCCCTACAGGAGCTGAACTCATGGCCAGATAGGTCGTTTTAACAGGAATAATCGGCATCAAAAGAATTATGCCGAACAATTTTTTAAACTTGCTCTCTGCTTGGCTTTAACAAGGCTCAATTGCTCAAAAACCTGACTGGATCAGGGTTTGAGGCCCAGGTTCTTTAAGGCTTTAATCAAAATGCAAAGCGACTTATCAAAAAGCCAATATAGTAATAACAATTTAATAACAAAATCAGAGTTAATTTTAGGGTTTTATTTTAAAAGCATTAAAAATACGGCCTAAGATTAAATTATATTGTGGGAATATTAGAACCAGATTGAGTGGCCTTGAGAGCCATTTTTCAGATGTGCTAAATTTGAAAAATCAACGAGCCCAAACCGTTGTGAGTTGCCTGATACCAAGCTTTTAGCTTTTTATCTGCCACATTCTCCAGAAAGGTTGCTTACTTATGTCCCTCTCTATCTCTGCACTTGAAAAGCAATTAATGGATCGGATTTTCCGCTCCGGTTCCAGTTTTGGCGAAACCGCTGGTGCGTCCACTAAGGTTTCACTGCAGCAGACTCAGGAGATGATGACAAAGTATGCTTTTCAGGACTTTGTTAACTTCTTCCTGAATCTGGAGTCAGAGGCTAAAAAAGCCGCTCAGCGCGCAGTTCAAAACGCGCCATCCATGCCCGGTCCTCTTTATGCTTCACAGCTCCATTTAGATATTCAGATTGAGCGTTATAAACAAGTCGGTGCAGCAGAAATTGCAGGCAGTCAGCCGGTTACAGTTCAAAAGCTCAAGACCGATCTGGGAATGGCCAGCAAAATCGAAATTCGCACTCCAGAACTCCATAGCGATGGCTCAGTCAGCTATACCGTGACCCTGCTAAAGCTCGCCGTGAGCATTGATGAAATTCAGCCCCGTCCGGATCTGGCTCAAGGCCAAGTAGTTGGCGTTCCGATTATTCCGGCTGCTGGCGAAACAGCAGGCGAAGACCTCGAAGAGTTTTTGAATCACTCACCGTTTTCTGGCGAAGCTGAGACAATCTTTGACTATGAAAACGAAGACGCTATGGAACTGCTGTCAGAGCAAAAAAAGCTCGATGACTGGCAGGCAGCTCAGCAGCTTAAAGTGCTGGTTGAAATCGCTTATAAAGTGCTCAAGGCCATGCAGGCCGAAGAATACGACAATGTCTTTAATCTGACCAAAGAAGAATCTGATCTGATTCAAAATGCGATGACCGGTAATATCAGTGAAATTACCCGCAAAGCGCTGACGCAGTTTATCCAGAAAAAGCGAATTGAACTGGAGATGCTGCGCAAAGAGCTTAAAGAACGTATGGAAGCTCAAGAAGACTCCCATAAAATTGCGGCCAAACAAGACAAAGTCGAAAAACTGCTGAATATTCTCGACAATGTTCAGCAGGTGCTAAACAAACAGCCTTACCAGCATGGGCGTCTTGCCGAGATGCTGGCTGACTTTGACAAAGCCAATCTTCAATCAGCCGGTGCACATGGTCTCAACCTGATGTCCATGTCAGGTGCGCCTGCCTGATGATTTAATCTTAAAATCCGATACTTCAGTTTCTTGGTTACAGTCCCAATAGGGCCTTTAACCAAACAAGCCCCGCACTAGGGGCGCCTGTTGCAGTGCCTTTAAGTGTCTTCTTTACTGTCCCACTGTTTTTTGAATATTTTGTGAATGTTAAATTACCTAAGCCAATGGATGGAAAACGCCCGTATGAGTAACTCAATGTCGATGTCTGCCCTAGAAAATAAACTGATGGATAACGTCTTTCGCACCGCCCAGTCCAGCGGCCAGCAGGGAGCCGTAAATGCAGCAGGTGCTGCTGGCACGGCTGAAACCATGGCTCGCTATGCCTTTAAAGACTTTGTGCATTATTTTATGATGCTTGAAGAACAAGCCAAAGCAGCGGCTCGTCAGGCTCAGCCTGTAAGTGGGAATCAAGCAGCCAGTCCCTTGATGTCAGGCGGTATGCAGCTGGATATTCGCGTCAAACGTTATGAAACTGAAGCCCCAGCCGCCAGCCAGCCGGTTACGGTACGCCAGCATGATACAGCCCAGAGTGGTGCACGCCAGATTGAGATTCACGGAAGTGAACAGCGCGATGACGGCACAGTGGTTCATACTGTAACCGTGATTGAACTGGCAGTGGTTCAAGCATATGTTTTACCCCCCATCCAAACTGCCAAAGGTGGCGGCACGGGCCAGCTCAATCTCGCGCAGGCCACCGGCACTGCGGGTGACAGCCTGGATAAATTTTTCGAACGCTCGCCTTATGCTGGCGCGGCAGGCCAGACACTCTGGCAATACAGCAGTAATGACGCCATGAAGCTGGTCAAAGAAGAGAAGCGCCTGGATGATTTTGCCGCGGATCAAGCCATGCAGAAGCTGATTGAAGTCGCTTATAAAGTGCTGAAGTATATGCAGACACTTGAACTCGATACGGAATTTAAGCTGACTAAAGACGAGTCGAAGCTGGTTCAGGAAGCCTTAAGCAATAATCCCAGTGATGTAGTGATCAAGAGTGTCTTAAAGATGCTCAAAAAGAAAAAGATCAAAGTTGCGAAGGTTAAACAAGAGGTCAAAAAGCAGCATGATGAACTTGAGCAGAAGCTCAAGGCGCTTGAAACTCAAAACACCCAGCAGCTTGCTGAACTTCAAAAAAGTGGACAAACGTCCTCTGAAGAAACTCAGAAACGAACAGAAGAAATCAGCAAAGTCAGCCAGCAGATCAAACAGCTCAAAAAAGTGCTTAAAGCTATTCAGGCCTTTGAATACGTTCCCGATGAACAGCAGGAAAATCTGAGCCCTGATGTCTTTAAGCAACTGCTTGAAGAGTTTAATCAGGCCAATCTCGATATGGCCACCTAGGCCTAAACCAGTCGTCTGACCGCCTAACTTGCGGCCTCTGTCAGCTTCCGAGTGAGCTGACAGAGGCCATTTTTATTTGTTTTAACCAGCCCAGCATGCTGCTTAAACCAGTTATAGTACCGGTCAAAACAGCTACTTAGGAGATTTTATGCTAGACGGTAGAAAACGCAGTGACATTCAAGTGGGGCAAACCGTTCAGATTGTACTTAAACAAGATCAGCGCTCTGGCAAGCTGACTTCAGGCATCGTTGAGAAGATTCTTACCCCCTCAGCCAATCATCCTCACGGAATTAAAGTTCGTCTGCGTGATGGCCAGGTTGGACGTGTTAAACAGATTGAAGCTTAAGAGACAGCTTCAAACAGAGCTTTCAATCTCAGCTAGGTTTATTCTTTGACACAGCGTATCAAACGCAGGTCTGGCCATTGTTTATGCCCTTCTTCATTACATAGACAGCTTTACAAACAAAGTGTTAATATAAGCTTATTCTAGGACTATGTTCCAGTTAAGCGAGACTTTTTCTCATTCTCTAAAAATTCACCCATTTCTCGCTTGTCTGGTCAAGGCATCTGCCTTTCAGCCCACCTCGCTGAATCACCCCACCCATTTTCCTTCAACTGATTTAATCCAATTATTCAATCCAAAGGACATCCATGACGTTTACTTCTTTTGACTTTCGCCCCGAGCTCCTTAAAAGCCTAACTGAGCTCGGCTATCAAACCCCTACCCCGATTCAGGCCCAGACCATTCCCCTCTTGCTGGCTGGCCATGACGTAATCGGAACCGCTCAAACCGGCACAGGCAAAACTGCCGCTTTTGCCCTGCCCATTCTGCAGCAGTTACAGCCCATGAGCGGCAAAAAAAAAGCCCCAGGCTTTGATTATTACCCCCACGCGCGAACTTGCTGAACAAATTGATCAGAA
>CAJYHH010000229.1 GCA_913773825.1 Candidatus Sericytochromatia bacterium
GAACATCTTCAAGAATTGTTTCAGCGGATTAAAACGCCTTTTGCTTTAGCGGTAGTGGATTTGCCCGGTTTAGATTTAATCGAAAAAACCAGTGGGCCTTATCTGGCGAGTGAATGGATTAAGTCAGTCGCACGTTCACTGGGCTTTTATCTGCGTAATTCAGATTTAATTGGGCGCTGGGCACCGGATAAATTTGTTTTACTTTTGCCTCAGACCTCTGTACAAGGCGTGATTACAGCCTTAGAGCGCTGCCAAAAACGTTTAGAAAAAGAAGCCCCTTTGCCTGCCAGTGCCCCTGCTAATCTGCATATTTTTAGAGCCGGGATAACGGACGTTAAGCCCCAGACGGGTTTTGAAGAAGCGATGTATCAGGCTTTTCAGCATCTGCGCGATAGCTGGGAACCAGGCGCTGCTTCAATTCAGTATGTGCCTGAAGAACTTAAAGCACCTTCGCGCTTTCATATTCTGTTGCTCGACGATGACCCGATTGTTCAGGAGATGCTGCGCTTTATCTTTTCACGCGAAGGTTATCAGGTTACCCAGCTCAGCTCTGGCCATAATGTGTTAGAGGTCCTGGATCAAACGCCTGTGTCCCTGCTGGTTCTAGACGTCAAAATGCCCGGTATGGATGGCTTTGAAGTCCTCAAGCTGATTCGCTCACGGCGTGAATATGATGAATTGCCGATTGTGATGCTGACATCCATGAAAGGTGAAGAAGACGTGGCCCAAGGCTTTGACCTGGGTGCCAGTGATTATCTTTATAAGCCTTTTTCACCCACTGAGCTGATGATTCGCGTAAAACGCTTTTTGAAATAAACGTGTCTGGCTTATTGGCTAAAACTTTTTTTCAAGAATCAGTTTGGCTTCACCAAATTCATCTGTCAGGGTGCCAATAATATCAAAGTCATGGCGCAGATTCAGAATCAGCATCGCGCGCCATTGATTTTTGGTATGGGTTCTGACACTTTTATAGCCCTGTTCGCGGCACCAGTTATGTTGTTGCTTCATCAGTTCACCGGCAATACCATGGCCACGCCATTCTGGATCTACGCCACCGAGCCAGCTATAAAAATGATTTTCTTTGCGCAGATAGCCGATTTTATAGCCCACTAATTGCTCAGAACCTGATTCATGTTGGCCCCAGGCCAGTTGAACCAGTGGGCCGTGATTCCAGTGCAGACGTTCTTTTAAACGGGCTTCGCTGACATCAGGATTGCTAAAAATCAGAGCGTGAAGATCGCGAAGCGCGGGGCCCTTTTCATCGGGCCAGGCAGTAAATTGTTCATAGCGAATTTTAGACATCATCAGTCTCTTGTTTATTTTATTTTCTAATCGAGAAAATCGAGAAAGAAATAAATAATTCTAAAAAACGGCAAAAGCCATAATCTTGGCCTATCAAAGGCGTCTGGCTTGCTAACAGTCGATCCTGTAATATAAAGCTCATGTCAGATTCTGCCTCAGCTTCAGAGTATTCTCAGCCTGCTTTAAATAAGTCTGGCACAGGCTTGCCCAGGCTCGTGTTTCCTGTCATGACAGCTACTTTGCTTGTCCTGCTGCTTTGGTTTTATACTTCTTTATCTCAGCGTTTTCCCTTTGATTTGGCTTGGGATATGGATGTTACAGCAGTTCACGATGCCCTGCTAGTCAACAGTGGTCAGTTTCCTCTTCATCTTGATCATCCTAAATTTGTCATGCATTTGATTAGCGCCTGGGCCCTTCAGCTAGGCTCCTGGCTGCAATTAGTCTCAGTGGCTAATTTAGCTGATTTAGCTCAAAGCCCATCCCCATTGCTCTGTATCGCTGAACTCACCCTATTTTTGAGAGCGGTTGAAGCTGGTGTCATTTGGCTGAGTCTGCTGTTAGTCACAGGTTTGTTTTATCTGCTTTTTCCTGGTCGAGCGGGTTTACATCTGGCTGCGCTGATGTTGCTCAGCTTGCAAATTGGGGTTTTGTATTGCTGTACGGTGATGCGGACAGAAGCCTATAGTATTTTTCTGCTTTTGCTGGGTCTGTTTGTGTTTTGCGTCTTACTCAAACGCAGGAGCCGTAAAAGCGAAGTCATGGCCTGGATTTTTGCTGGACTTGGGTTTGGACTTGCTGTTCTGACTAAATTGCAGGCGATTATGGCGGGACCCTTTTTTCTGGCTTTTTGCGGCTATGTTTATCATGCTGAGCATCAACATTTTCAAGATGCCCAGACCGAACCAGATGCTCCAAAGCCCTGGTTTTTACCCTTGGCCGGATTGAGCCTGTTAATGCTGGTTGCGCTTGCGTGTGCCGCCTGGATACAGCCTTCGCTGCCTGGTCAGGCTCCAGCCTTGTTGCCTGTTGCGGCCTATCAAAGCGGTGAACTGAGTCTGAGCCAGTTTATCGGACATCTGAAGCTGCAGTTTGTGTGGTTGCTTCTGTTTAGCAGCCTGCCTGTGAGTGTGGTGTTTTTAAAGTATTTACAATCGAGGCCGTTAAAGTCGAGTCAGTCTGTTTATCAGAGGCTGCTGGCGTTTTACCCTTTGTTCTGGTGTGGCTTAGCACTGGCTTTTATCTTGCCTGGCTTCAGTTTTGTCGGGCGTACAAATGCTTTGAGCCAGGGCTGGCAATTTTTACTCCAGATGGCTCAAACCTGTTTCTGGACAGATACACAGGCCTCTTCCACCGTTGAGGCCGGCGCTCTGCTCAAAACGCTGAGTTTTGCCCTGATAACAAACAAAAATTATTTGTTATTGGCTCTCGCTGTGCTTGTTGTAGCAGCTTATCAGTATTATCGTTTGCGGCTTGAACACTCAAGTCTGGCCAAGGGGTTTTTGCCTGCTGGATTGCTGTTTATAACGGGTACAGGTGTGCTGTTATTAGGCAGTCGGGCGATTCTACGCGATACAATCTGGTTTGAGTTTTTGGGCTTGTTCAGTGTGCTCATGTTGCTGAATCAAAGTTGGAGCTCTCTACAGTTCAGAAGTTTAAAAGCGTTATTGATGCTGTGTTTAGGGCTGCCGATTTTAAGCAGCTTTTATGCTGTCCCCGTAGCCCTTGACCAGATTTATTTGTATTTTGCGCCTTTTAAATCAAGTGAGTATAGCCCTTTGATTAATGCTTGGTATGCCAGACCGGGTATGGAATACCCGCGAATTATGCTGGCTGCATATGCTGATAATATGCCCGATGTTGTCAGTCCTCGGGAAGTTTTGCGCCGGGCTGTTGAACAGGCACGACTGGTCAAAGCTTTGCAAGGAATGGCTGACCTGCCTTTTCTCAATTTACATTTGCCCGTTCGAGCGATGGGGCTGGCTTCACCAGGCTTTCCGGTTTGGGCCAGCAAGGGTGTCTGGGCCCGATTTCTTGAGCTAGAGCCTGCCCTTAAAGGGAGTATTCTGGTTAATCCGCTTGTCATCAATGCTCAACCTGGAGCCAAGCAGTGGCTGGCCATGAACGATCGTGCGCCAGTGGCTGAGCGCAGATTAAGAGCGAATGGTGGCAGCTATTTATCCCTGTTGCCAAATTCAGATTTGCGCGTGTTGTTTTGTTTATCTCATCATGATGCTATTGCGCTGTTTGGAGACGTTTCGCCTGTTTGGCAAACAGCGGCCAAAATCAAAACAGCTGATCAAACCCAAGACTATTATGCGTTTTTATTGGATCAGGATGTCAACCAGTCTATTCTTGAAACGA
>CAJYHH010000230.1 GCA_913773825.1 Candidatus Sericytochromatia bacterium
AAGTGCGGGTATGACGCTAAACCACTCACACCGCTCGCGCCAATAAAATCACCGGCTTTAACATGTTCGCCCTGATTGACATAAACATGTTGAAGATGTCCATACAGAGTGTGATAAGGGGCTTGAAAATGTTCTATCACAATATAATTGCCATAGCGCATATTCGGTGTAGTCACCACTTTTTTAATCACCCCTTCAGCAGCTGCGCGCACAGCTGTGCCAACCGGTGCCGCCAAATCAACACCCGTATGCCCACTGCGCAGATAGCCATAAAAAGCATAAGAATTGCCAAAGGGATTCATCAAAGTAGCCTGAATCGGCCTGACCCAGGGTTCAGTTGGACGTAAGGGAGCTGCTGCAGTCGGGTGATTAAGCCCTATGAGCCATAGGCTTGTCAGTATCAATATCGGTTTAAAACTATTTTTCATCTCAACAGCCTAAGCCAGTTCTGCTAAGTGTGCAATTTTATCCCCTTCAAGACGGCAAGGCAGCCATTCATTTAAGATACTGACTCCCAGCGACTTGTAAAAATCAATGGCGGGTGTGTTCCAGTCCAGAACCTGCCACTGCATCCGGCCACAGTTTTTCGCTACAGCAATTCGGGCTAGTTCAGCTAAGAGGGCTTTACCCAAACCTAATCCCCTAAATTGCGGCCTGACAAACAGATCTTCTAAATACAGTCCGGGCTGGCCCCGCCAGGTGCTGTAATTAAAAAAGTAAAAGGCAAAACCCGCTGGTACAGTTTCAGAAACTGTCTGATCGGGGTTTTCAGCTTCAACAATTAAGACATAAAAATAAGGATTGGGCCCAAAGCCGTCACGCTTAAGATCTTCAGCTGTGGCAACGGCTGCATCGGGTTCTTTTTCATAAATCGCCAACTCTTGAATCAACTCCAGAATCAGCGGAATATCCGTTTCGGTAGCAGGTCGAATGAGCATCGGTTACTCCTTGACTATCGATCAAGAAGATCGATAAATGATAGGCATGATAACCTGCTCGCCTCGGGTGTGTCGCCCTAAGCCAGCTAACCGCTTACGTCATTCTATAAGATGAATCTGCCCATGCTGACTCCCTTATTTCAGCCGTTTGAGAATATACCAACAGCATCCGATCAAGCAGCCAGCCTAAGGCTGGCTGCCTGATTCAATCAGCGCAAGCTGGCAAAGGTCGCGCGAATTTCATCTACAAAGCGGTCTGGTTGCTCCATAGCAGCAAAATGGCCACCCTGATCCAGCTCATTAAAATGCACCAGCTTTGAAAAACGCTGTTCAGCCCAGGCTCGCGATAAGCGAATCTGTTCACCGCGAAACATGCTAATCCCTGTAGGCGTTGGCATTGAGCTCATCGGCATACTGCCCGTCATCATTTCCTGAAAGCCTTCCCAATACAGGCGTACAGAACTCGGACCAGCGTTGGGCAGCCAGTAAAGCATGATGTCATCGAGCATGTCATCCAGCGTAAACACATTTTCTGGATGGCCATTTGAGTCCGAGACATCCTGAAAAAGCGCATAAATCCAGGCAGCCAGGCCAACAGGAGAATCTGCCAGACTAAAAGCAATCGACTGGGGACGTGTATTTTGCAGCTTGTAATAAGCTGAATATTGCTGATCGTAGCGCTGGGCATCGGCCAGCATCTGGCCTTCTGCAGGAGTTGCAGCAGCGATTTCTTGAGCTGTTGGCTGAAACATAACCATATTGAGATGAATACCGATCAGCTCTGGCGGCGCTTTATATCCTAAAATAGTGGTCACGGCGGCACCCCAGTCGCCGCCCTGGGCTCCCCAGCGCTGATAACCCAGTTTTCGCATCAGCTCAATCCAGGCATCACTAATACGATTGAGGTTCCAGCCACTGCTCAGGGGCTTATCAGAAAAGCCAAAACCTGGCAGCGCGGGGATAACCAGATCAAAAGCCTGACGCGGATCGGCACCATAAGCAGCAGGATTAGTCAGCGGACCGATAACCTGCCGAAACTCCAGGATCGAACCGGGCCAACCATGTGTCAGCAACAAAGGCAAAGCGTCCGGCTCAGGTGAGCGAACATGCAAAAAGTGAAAATTCAGGCCATCAATTTCGGTTCGATACTGACCCAGACCGTTAAGTAGGTTTTCGCACCGGCGCCAATCGTATTGGTGAAGCCAATAATCACATAAAGCGCGAAGCTTTGTAAGCGGAGGCCCCTGGCTGGTATCATTCACAGTCTCAGCATCTGGCCAACGGGTCATCCTGAGTCTAGCAGCGAGGTCATCCAGCTCAGATTGAGGAATTAAAAGCGTAAAAGGTTCGATCATAATAAAAAATCCTTATCTAAAAGAGGTTATGCAGGCCAACAACGCCGCTGATGCGACATCATCGCCAAGTCAGATAGTTAAAAAATTAATTGAACGGTTTCGTTCAATTAATTATGAAGGAGACAACAGAGGATCGCAAGCATGCCGAATCAAAAACATGAGACGGAGGTTCATAAACCCATCCGTCGAGCTGGACGCCCTAAGGCTTCTGAGGCCGGAGATGTTGATACTCGGCTATTAGATGCGGCGACTCATTTATTTTTGAGCCTGGGTTACGAAGGTACCAGTTGCGAACAGGTTGTGGTTTTGGCTGGCGCAGGTAAAGCGAGTCTTTATGCGCGTTATGCGAATAAAGAAGCCCTGTTTGAAGCCGTTGTCAGACGTTCTGTGCAAGCCGCTCTGGAGTCTCCCCAGGAACTGGCAGCCGATTTAACGCTGCCGGAACGTTTGCGTCAGGTCGGGCTGGAGATCTTAAAGCGCTCGCTTGAACCCGAAAAAATTGCCATGATGCGTTTGATTATTGCCACTGCAGGGCGCTTTCCAGAGCTTGCCCAACTAGCTGATCAAATTGGCTGGGAAGGCGGTGTGGTAAAAGTTACCCAGGCCATTTTGATGAACCAGAACGCCCCAGGCCCTCGACAGGACCAAGCCCGAGTCCTGGCAGAGCGTTTTATCGCTTTGACCTTTGCGCCCCAACAACTTCGAGCTTTATTAGGCGACAGTCAGACCGAGTTGCAGGCCAGGGCCTCAAGCTGTATCGAGGACGCCATTACGCTGCTTACCAGCAGCGGCTGGCTGAAAGAATGGGAAACCTGAGACCAGTGATACAAAAACGGCAAAACGCATCAGCGCTGTAATGCCAGACAACGCGGCATTACAGCGCTGATGCGCAGCCATTGTTTACGAGCTTTGTTGATTGTTAATAAAGCAGACAAACATGCAGATAAGCCTCAGAGCCTGGGCAATCCCCGTTCATCTCAAATCTGGGCGCAGCAACGAGCAGCGGTTGGGCCCTTATCTGAACCCGCCCGCAACTAGGTGCGATGTAACCAGGCTGGAGCTATGCCTGTACCCTGTCCGGCCATATAGGCAAACCAGATATTCTGAAGGGCTAAAGGCTCAAGGTTGCGAGAGTTTTTAAGCGGGCCAGCATCAACGGGTGCAAAACCCAGGCTTTCAGCTAAGCCAGCGACGGTCTGTTTAGAAGCTTCGTCGTCACCGGCAATCAGTACAGGGACGCGCTGGCCGCTGAGCTCAGGGCCTTCTGTAAAAATCTGCGCCAATACGGTGTTAAAGGCTTTGACCAGCTTAACTCCCGGCAGAGCTTTGGCAATTTCTTCAGCTGCGGAAGTGGTATAGCCTACCGTCAAGCCTGAAAAATCAGGCGTCAGGGGATTCGAAATATCCACTACGACACGTCCGCTTAGATCACCCAGGCTCTGTAAGGCTTTAACCTGTTCAGCATAAGGGGTGCTGGCAATAATCAAGTCAGCCTGAGCTGCGGCCTGCTCTAAGGGCAGGACTTTCATTTTGGCATCAATACTCTGAGCCACAGCTTGCGCTTTGTCTGTCGAAGGGCCTGTCAGCGTTACCTGATGTCCTGCGCTGACTAAGCGGCGAGCTAAGCCTGAACCCATGTTGCCGTAACCAATTACTGTAACGTTCATTTAAAAATCTCCGTTTGTTTTTTGTTGATGTCTTTAGCTTAATCGTTACGAATAGATGGATCAATCAGGGTAAAATAAATGGATAATTTCATATAAGTGAATGATTAAAAGCAGCAGGAGAAGCTGAATGAATACGTTTTTCAGCATGCAGGTCTTTAAAGAAGTGGTTGAACTAGGCAGCTTTATTCGGGCAGCCGAAAAACTTGGCTTATCTCCTGCTATGACCAGCAAACATATTCAACAGCTCGAAGCTCATCTGGGCGTCAGGCTGTTACATCGCACCAGCCGCCGAGTCAGCCTGACAGACGAAGGCCGGACCTATTACGCCCGAGGCAGCCATATTTTAGAAGACCTCGCAGAGCTTGAAGCTGAACTTAATTCAGCCAGCGCCAAACCGCAAGGCCTGCTGCGTCTGGCTGCTCCAGCCTGGCTGCATAACGCCATTTTTGCGAAAGCCCTCTCTGACTTTCGCAGCCTTTATCCTGAAGTTCAATTTGATCTTTTACTCAGCGATCGCTTAGTGGATTTAATTGAAGAAGGGATCGATATTGCTTTACGGGTTACACCCGAACCTCACGCGACTCTATACGCCCGCCGGATCTGTGAAGTCCCGCTGATTTTTGCCGCCAGCCCTGACTATCTTGAGCGCAAAGGTCGCCCCCAAAGGCTTGAAGACTTTGCCCAGCACGACATCCTGATGCATTCCAGCCTTAAAGACGAGCCTTTACAGGGCTATATGGGTGATACAGAGCTGCATCAAGTGCGGGTTCAGGCTATTTTAACTACCAATGACACTGATTTATTAGCCCGTACCGCGATGATGGGCATGGGGATTGCGGTTATCCCCAAACCCGTCCTTGAAGATCCCCTACTGGCTAACGCTTTAGAAATTGTCCTGCCTGAGTTTAAACCGCCCATGACTTATTATCTGTATGCGGTCTACAGCAGCCGCGGTCACCAGTCGCCAAAAGTGCGGCGCTTTATCGATTTTATGCTTGAAACCTTTGGTCCTTGCTCCACTCAAGAGCACACCAAGAGTTAAACCCAGCGTTAAAAAACAGAGAGCAGCAAAAGGCTTATCCTTTAAGCTGTTGGCGCGCTAATTCAATCGTGTGATCAATCGCGCTGGCATCGCTGATCTCATGGCCATGGCCGGGAATCACATATTGGGCATTAAAGCGTTTAAGCGCTGTAGCAGAAGCCTCCCAGGTCGAGACATTGGCATCGGCCAGATAGCCCAGTGAGGGGCCAAGTTTGATCATGCAGCCGCCAAATAAAACTTTGCGTTTGGGCAGCCAGACCACGACATTATCTTCAGTATGAGCTGGCCCTGGATAAAAGACTTCTGCCGTCTCAGCGCCAAACTGAAATTGCTTGCCCTGTTGTTGCGGAAAAGTCTGTTTGGGCGAGGCAAAGGGACGGGCCAGCAGCCGTTTGCGCTCTTCAGAACCAGCCGGAAAACCTTCTGCTTCAAACTTACGGTAGTATTCTGCGCGCTGATTATACAAATTCTGGGTCAGATCACCTGCCCAGGTTTCAACGCCATGCTGATGGTAAACGCCATTTCCGCCTGTGCCGTCAGAGTGAAAATGAGTGTTGATAGCAATCATCCGCTTGGGTTTAAGGGTTTTCTGAATCCAGTCCATTAACTGCTGGGCACCCTGGGACTCAGCCGGTGAAGACGCGATCAGGACTGTTTCAGCATCCATTTTGGCGACTAAGACATTGGCCTGGTGAAAACGCTCATCGGTTGCAACATAAGTATCAGGCAAAAGCTGAATCATCGTCAGATCCGGGCCAATTTTGGCTCTGACCTGAGTGTTAGTTTGTTCAGGGCTAGGCTGAGAAGGCGCAGAACTTGCTGCAATATCAGCTTTTGAATCAGGCTCAGACTGCTGAGCAGCACAGCCGCCTAGCGTACTTAAGCTGACCAAGCTAATCAAACTCAGCAGAGTCAAACGGGCAGCAAATGGACAAAATGGCGCACTTAATTTCAGCTTAGGCTTCGAGACAGGCATCAGACATTTCCTCACAGATTCAGCATCTCAGCTGAAATCATACCGCAATCTGCTTGAGGCTCAGTTATAAACCCTGGCAAGATGACTCTGAATGAAAGCCCCACAGCCCCTCTTTTTGCTCCTGATTGCCTATCTTGGCTTTATTAGCTTAGGTCTGCCCGATACCCTGATTGGGGTGGCCTGGCCCTCTGTCCGCAGCTTTTTTAATGTGCCGCAAAGTGCGATTGCCCTGATCTTTTTTGGCGCAGGCGTCAGCTATTTTGTTTCAAGCTTTTTTGCTGGACGCTTTGTTCAAAAAATGGGGATTGGCTTGTTATTAGCCGGCAGCAGCTTGTTAGTCGCCTTAAGTATGCTGGGTTATGGCAGCGCGCCGCTCTGGGGGCTGTTTGCAGCATGCTCCCTTTTACATGGCCTGGGCTCAGGCGCGATTGACTCAGGGCTTAACTTTTATG
>CAJYHH010000231.1 GCA_913773825.1 Candidatus Sericytochromatia bacterium
TGATCGGGTTGCTTATCGGGATCAGATTGGCCAGATTGCAGCGGATCTGATTCATCAGCCTGAAGTTGGGGTTGAAAGCATCGAAAACGTTAAGCTACATCGTGAATCCTGGGAACCTCGCGATAAAATCGCCGTGGTGTATGTTTCGGGTGCCATTACGGAAGGCTCTAGCGGCAGTGACTTTTTGTTTGGTGAATCGTTTGCCGGTAGCCGCACCATTGTGGACCAGATTTATCGCGTCCGCGAAAACCCTCAGTACAAAGCAATTGTTTTACGCATCAACTCCCCTGGTGGCTCAGCACTGGGCTCTGATGAAATCTATCGTGCGCTGATGCGCTTTAAAGAAACCACCAATAAGCCCGTAATTGTCTCAATGGGTGATGTTGCGGCTTCTGGGGGTTACTGGATCGCAATGGCCGGCGATCGCGTTTTGGCCAATCCCAGTACGGTTACAGGCAGCATTGGGATTTATGCGGGCAAAGTGGAGTTTAGCAAGCTCTATGACAAGCTCGGCATCAAAAACCATGTAATCAAGACCAATGAAAAAGCGGATCAAAACGGTCAGCACCGGCCCTTTAGCGAAGAAGAAAAACAGCTGATTCAGAATAATCTGCGTGACTTCTACCGCATGTTTATTGATCGGGTCTCAACCAGCCGCAAGCTGGATATTCAGCAAGTTGAACAAGTTGCCCAGGGCCGTGTGTATACCGGCTCTCAGGCTTTAAAATTTAAGCTCGTTGATGAGATGGGTAATCTCGAAGACGCCATTCGGATTGCGCGGGAAAAAGCGATTATTCGCAGCGAAGACGTTGAAATTGTTCATCTGCCAGCCGCGAACCCTGTATTGGGGTCACTGGGTGGTGCGCAGGTCATGGCCCAGTCACTGGCGACCAAAGGCTTAATCGGCAGTGCCCAGGCTTCGATCCAGCGTCTTTTGCCCAATGAAACCGCCATTATGGCGATTATGGACCCGATGTTTGGGATGGGGGCCTTTAACTCATCTCTGACGCCGTCTTCATCTACCGCTCAGGTGCTCAGCCCTGCTTCTGGAATTCTGCCCGGCAGCGGTCAATAATCCGCAAGTCGGCTTGTTCTTTTCCAAATCGCTCAGCGGCTGTTTGTTCAGCAGCTGAGCGATACGCTTTTTTGTAGCTGGGGCTTAGCATTCGCTGCAATTGCCAGGCAATCAGCTCAGGATGAGGATCACCTAAAAAGCTCAGGCCAGCGCCTAATAAACGCTGCTGGGCCTCACCAAAAGCCCAGGTATACTGCTGGCCTTGACTGGCAAAAGACATAACGGGCAAACCCTGGCCAACACATTGTTCATTGGCTGTACCAGCTAAGCCAATGGCCAGGTCAGCCTCGCGCAATAAAGTTTTAAACCACTGACTCTCAAGCAGCCAGAGTCTGGCCTGAGCTTGCTGCCAGCAGTCTGAATCAGCCTGCCAGCCGGCTGCCTGTAAGATGTGCTTAAGGGGGGCTAGAGCTAATTGCGGAGCGCAGAGCACCACAAAATCTTTGGCGGGCTGATTTAAACTAAGCCTCAGCTGTTTAAGCATCAGGGCAAAGTTAACTTCCGCATCCGCATGACTACCTGGCAGCAGCAGCACTAACGGATGATGATTTTTTTGATAAGCACAAATGCCCTCTGCTGGGTCAAAACAATCCAGCATTGGATTGCCTTCAAAGTGGGCATTTAAACCGTGTCGGCGCAGATTATCAGCTGTAAGCCGATCTCTGGCAAAAACAAGTGCCTGAGAGCGTTTAAGCAGCAGACGCTGGAGCGGATCATACGTGCTGCGTCGGGTCTGGTCACCCAAATAATAATCACTCAAGGCACAGCCGACAAAAGCATAAGGTGTCTGCGTCATTTCAGCGGCTAATACCGCCACAATATCGCCAACTGCCAGCACAGCGTCAAACTGGCCTCTTAAGCTTTTTAAACAGCTCAGACTGTTGACTAAATGCGTACCTAAGCCTGCTTTAAAATCCTGCCAGAGCAGCTTGGGATCTAAATAAGCAAAACCCTGTGATGGCGGCATAAAACGGGGTGGCAGTAATTCTATTTGAGCCTGCTGATAAAACAGACCTTGGCCAACCAGCGCCAGGGCCTGCAGCTGAAGATCTGACTGACATGCACGCCAGCGATGGCCAAGCTGGGCGGCAATTCGATCTTCGCCACTTCCGTTAGAAATCAATAAAACGCGCAAATCAGCTACTCACAACAGATTAGATTCATCTGCCCATTTTAACTGATCTAAATCTCGTCTTTTGCTGGAAATTGTATCTGAGCCTGACGTTTATAATCTGGTGGTGGCGCTAGCGTATGATATTGCTCAGTTAATTTCCGATAATCGGCGCTATAGCTGCCGTCTGGGTTGCGGATACAGAGTTCAGTTTGTTCAGGTGCTATGGCTGGACTCAGGCTTAATTCCAGCAATAAGCGCTTAACCGGATGATTGACTGAATGCCTGACATCACAACGCCGCTGCAGCTGCAAACCTTTTAGCTGGGCTTCTTTGATCAGTGTTTCAGCATGGCGTAGCGGTAAGACCAGAGCCAGTCGACCCCTGGCAGCTAATAGACTAAGGGTATGGTTTAAAAGATCAGCATGATTTAAATCATCAATATGGCGGGCGGTATGCCGGGCCTGGCCCGTGGCGCGGGTTGGTTCATCAAAATAAGGTGGATTACAGACAATCAGCTGATAACGTGTTTCAGTCTGGTAATCCTGCAGCCGACTCTGTGTGACCTGAATCTGCGGCCAGGGTGAAGCGGCAATATTGGCGCGCGCTTGCTCAGCAGAGGCCTGATGCGGTTCAAGTGCCTCAATCTGGGCCTGATACTGAGCTGAACGCTGAGCCAGCATCAGCGCCAGTACACCCGTGCCGGTGCCCACATCCAGAATTGGCCCTTCACTGGGATGGGTCCAACTGCCCAATAACATGGCATCTGTGCCTACGCGATGGGCAACATCCTGCTGATAAATATCAAATTGGCAAAAGCGAAAAAAAGACATAGGAGAGGGCTATAGGCGGTGGGCTATGTAGGCCGTGGATGCTATGGGCTATGAATCAAGACCAGATTTACTTTCTGATTCATAGCTTACGTAGCCCTCACAGCCCACGGCCTTATCAGCCTTAGGCCAGCTCCTTAAACTCTTCCGTAAACTCAATCAGGGCATTTAAAGTGCCCGGCTCAAGTGCGGAATGGCCTGCGTCCGGCGTGATCACCAGTTTGCTATTGGGCCAGAGCTTATGCAGCTCCCAGGCGTTCTGAACCGGGCAGACCACGTCATAACGACCATGTACAATCCGGCCGGGAATATGCTGGATTTTATCGATGTTTTCTAAAATCCAGTTATCGGTTTCAAAGAAAGAGTCATGGGAGAAATAATGGCATTCAATCCGGGCAAAAGCCAGCGCAAACAGATCTTCTTCAAAGTCTTCCATTAGCTTGGTGTCAGGAATCAGCTTGGATGTAGCCGCTTCCCAGACGCTCCAGGCTTTGGCGGCTTCAAGCCGGACTTTGGCGTCAACGCTAGTCAGACGGCTATAAAAAGCTTTAACCAGATCATCACGCTCTGCTTCTGGAATGACGGAGATATAGTCATCAAAGGCATCAGGATAGATGCGCGAAGCGCCTTGCTGATACAGCCATTGGATTTCCCAGGGGCGGCATAAAAAGATCCCGCGCAGGACTAAGCCCGTGACGCGCTCAGGATGGGTGATGGCATAGGTCAGGGCCAGGGTGCTGCCCCAGG
>CAJYHH010000232.1 GCA_913773825.1 Candidatus Sericytochromatia bacterium
CTGAACAGTCGGCGCTGGCCCATATCACTGAGCTCAACAGCATGATTTTAGCCACCCAGGGTCAGGCCGTACCGGCTTTAATGACCGCTCTAAAAGCTGAAGCCCAGCTGGAATTTGTTGAAAGTGATCAAGTGGCGGTTCAGCAGCCTGGACTTGAAACCGCTGTAGGTGGCTTTGGTCTGTTAAGCGAAGACAGCGCAGCTGATACCACAACTACAGCTGATGAAACCGCTGACGACACGACCGACACGACCGATACAGAAAATAGCGGTGATGAGTCAGAAACCGAAGCTACCGCACCCACCCCTTCACCTACCCCCACCCCGATTGCGCCTAAAGATCCGCTTTATGCTCAGCAGTACAGCCTGGGCATGATGAATGTTCCCAAAGCCTGGGGGCTCTTTTCACCGCTTGGCAATATTGAGCTGGACTTTCCAGGCCGCGGTACGGCAACTGCCCCAATGGTCAGAGCCAGCGTCGGCATTATTGATGCTGGTGTTGAGCTGGAACACGGCGATCTGCTTCAGTCTCTGCGTCGCTACGATGGCGCTGCCGCCAGAACCTTTGATACCTTTGACGCTTATTCCCGCACAAAAGCCCCCTCAGCCGGTGACGTCAGCCGTCTGAACTATTTCAAAACCAGCTATAAACAGGGCACCCATAGCGCCGGGATTATTGCTGCTGGCTTTGACAACGGCAAAGGGATGGTCGGGATTGCGCCTCAGGCTGTGGTGATGCCGATTAAAACCGCGCCGGATCTGCTCGAAAAGCTGAAGTCTCTGTTCCTGCCCAGCGATGATCAGCAGTACACGCTGGTTTCAGTCATGGCTGAAGGGGTGATTTGGGCTGCTAATGAAGGCGTTGATATTCTTCAGATTAATACACCGGTTAAAGAACAAAGCGCTTTGCTCAAACGCGCGATTGACTTTGCCGTGCGCAAAGATGTGGTGGTTGTGGTGCCGGTTGGCGATAAACCCGCCAAAGATAAAGTCCCTGCAGCCCCCGAGCCTGAGCTCTGTGTTAATCCCAGCAAAGTAGCTGACCTGATTGCCTGTGATGCTGCTGATGCTGCCAGACTACGGGTTTATAACTATCTTGCCACCTTAGAAAACGTGATTGCCGTTGGCGCAGTTGACAGCGAAGGCAAACAAGCTGCGTTTTCACCTGCTGGCCCGCTGGTAACAGTTGTGGCACCTGGTGTTGACGTGATTTCAGCGGTTCCGGCGCTGCTCGGCAATAATAGCTATGCCAAACGCAGTTCGACTGCTGTCGCCGCCTCTCAGGTTGCGGGTGTGTTAGCGCTAATGGTTGGCCGTGACCGCTATCCTGCAAGCGGAGCAATGGGTACACGTAAGCCTGCCGCTGAATACCGTCGTCTGCTGATCGACAGTGCTGCTGACAAAGGCGCTGCTGGTCGTGACGATATTTATGGTCACGGCTTAGTTGATGCTTACCGCGCTCTTGGCGGTCAGTAAGTTCCTCGGGGACGATTTAACAGAAGAGTCCCTTGATTTTTAAGTCTCAAATCAGACGTTTTCCTCTGATAATCTGCTTGAAGCCCCCGTTTAGTGATTAACTAAACGGGGGCTTTTTTCTTGTCTTTTATTTCTAAATGGAATTTCTTTAAGTTTTTGTCATTTTTTACAAGCCTTTGTCTTAAATCAAATTTAAGTGAATACAGCATATTTTATCAATGAATTTTGCTGTTTTTGGCAAAAAATGATTGAACAGAAAAATCTCTTATGCTAATGTACATCTATTAAGTTAACAATGTTAACTTAAGTCGAAAATCAATCAGCATCACAGAAACGAGAAGTTCTATTATGACTATTCAGACTCAATTTACTGGCGCTCGACCTGCTGCACCAATTCTTCGTACTCAACATCCTGCACCTGTTCAACTTGCTGAACAGCGTACGGTGCAAGCCCCGGTTCAGGCTGCTGCCGCCATTCATCCAACAGCGCTGCCTGCTGCTAAAGTTCCTGCGCAAGATGCTCTTGATGCTCCACTGGCTGGACTTGACCAGAGCCTTGAGCGCGCTTCCAGTTCGGGTCTGATGCGTCGGGCCTCTTCTTTGCAGATGCCTAAGGCCTTAAAAGAACAAATTGAAACGATTCAGATCAACAGACATCCAGAGCTCTATACTGAGCTGTCTGAAGTGACGGCCGCTAAAGCGCTTAGCGCCCTTGATAAACATCTGGATAACAATCAGGCTCTGATGAGCGAAACCCGTGACCCTGCCCTGGGTAAAAACATCCAAAAATGGGAATCCCCCACTCTGGCTGATGCTTTTAAAGTCTTTGTGCCCAAACTGGTTCAGCGTCAGGATCTGATTGCAGGCCCTGCTAAACAGCTGGTCAATAAAAGTGCTGCTCAGGCAGCCGCCCAGTGGGTTGAAAAGCTACAGGGCTCTTCACTGGAAGCAGCCGCTTTGAGCGTTAAAAGTTACCCTGAAATTCAGCAAGATCTGGCTCTGGCGGTGATTGCCAGCAAACCCAAATATCAGCAAGACTGGCAGGCGCTCCAGGCTCGACATGCTCAACGGAATGATGGCAGTCAGCCCAATCCGATGGAGGTGATTTCAAAGGATAAACAAAAGCTTGTCACAGCCATGACTGAGGGGATCTGGCATGCTCAGCAACCCAATCGCGTCACCGCTTGGGAAGACAGAAGTATGATTGTGCACAGTGTTAATCATACCTATGCTGCCCCGCAAGAGATGACCCTGAATGGTCAGACCTACACCTATAGCCGTGACCTGCATGCTGGTGGCAAAGGGGCTACTTTTCTGATGACGGGACCAAATGCTCAACAAGTTGTGGTCAAAGCCATGCTGACTGATGAATATGATCAGCCTGAACCTTATGAGCGGCCTCAAACAACCGCCTTTAAAGATGCTCACGCAGAAGCTAAGGCGCATCTTCACGCCGTCAATGGCGGTACCTCGCCGGATGTGGTGGGCTTTATTGGCGCCGTGGCTCATACCCATCAAGGCTTTCGAGCGATGATGCTGGTAACTGAATATGCTCCAGGCGGGGATTTAAACGGTATGTTAGCTAAAATTAACAACAGCAACGCCAGTCCCAGTGAAAAAAATGCCATGAAGCATCTGCTGATGCGCGACATGGTCCAGGGTATGCAGCATCTGGCTGATGATCGTAATCTGGCCCATTATGATCTTAAGCCGGGTAATCTGTTTATTAATGCACAAGGACGGGTGATGATCGGTGATTTTGGCTCTGCTCAGCGCTCACACCGTGACACAGATACGCTAGTGGCTTTTACTGATCAGTATCAGGCACTCGGTCCGATCTCAGAAAAGTCTGATATTTACTCAATGGGACTGATTATCAAAGAGGTGCTCTTTGGTGCTGCCCCGACGAGTAATTTGGAGCGTCGCCGCCAACAGGCCACTTATAAGGTTGATACCTACGACGCTTATAACCAGCTGGTTGACCACATGACTGATCCCGATCCAGCTAAACGTCCCAATCTTCCTGCTGTGCTGAGTCATCCGCTTTTTGCTGAACCGATTGCCCATGAAGCTGAGCGACGTCAGCAAATCATCGCGCTGATTAATCAGCCAGCCTAGCTGATTAAAAGTGCAGATTCAACAAATGCTGAGGGCCAGAGATGGTAATATCTCTGGCCCTTGGTTTTGATGTTTGAGTTTAGGCGCCAGCGGTCTGTCCGATTAATTTATCGACATCTAACAAAACCACTAAGCGCTCCCCTTCGTGATCTGCGCTTTTAGATGGCAGTTTGCCGACCCCGCGTACACAGTCGCGACTGATGGGCACGCGCATGCGGGCAGGCGGAGGATTAAAGCTTTGTTCGTTGACGCGCTGGACCTCTAAGACCGCGTCAACTAATAAGCCAATCCGGTCACTGCCGCTATCAACGACGATATAGCAGGTTTTACGTGAGGGCTCAACGCGGCCTAAGCCAAAGCGCTGCTGTAGATCCAGTACCGGCACCACCATGCCGCGCAGATCAATAATGCCCTCATAAAGCGATGAGCTGTCAGGGACAGGCCTTGGAGCCGGATGGGAGTGATACCCCTGGATTTCTTGCACGCTGCTCACCGGGATGCCGTAAGCTTCGCCCGCGAGTAAAAAAATGACAACGTAAAATTCGCTCATTCAGCTATTCCTCGCAAGCATTATAGCAAGTTGCGTTTCGGGTTTGAGTTGAGAAACTGAATCAAAGAGATAACCCGATAAACCGTGCTTGTGACCCAGGTGGGCTTGATTTTTTTTCTGCATTTTGTATAGTGGGGATCAGGGCAAGCGTGAGATAAGGGTGGGATTTGGGCATGAATA
>CAJYHH010000233.1 GCA_913773825.1 Candidatus Sericytochromatia bacterium
CTGGACCGAATCAGAGCTCGACGGCGCGATTACCTGTATGACATCTAAATTTCCCAATGACAGTGCAGCAGCCAGCGTCAGGGCTCAATATGACATTGCAATTGGCCAAAAAGGTCAGTTAACGGCCGCTCAGCTTCAGGCTACAATCAACACGCTTGGCACCGCTTTAATCAGTGCCGAAGCCGCCCGCAGCACCCCTTCTGGCTGCATCAAATAATCAGCGGTGGTTAGCTGTGTTTATTGCAGCGAGACTCTGACCGCATCAATCATCACACCCTGTGCACTCAAGACCAAGGGAGAACGATTGTTGGTTGAGGGTTGCAGCGTCACTCTAACTCCCTGCCAGACGGGCTGACTGCCACTGGCAGGGGGAATGGGCAATTGGCCTAAATTGAGGCCACTCCAGCTAATACTTAGGGCATTTGCACTTGTGCTACCAGGTGCCGCGGCATAACAAAATGTCAGCAAGTTCGATTTATTTGGCAATGGGCTCAAAGTCTGGCTAAGCGTGCCATTTAAGGCAAGTGCCTGATTTCCGTCTGCAGCGGGTGGGCCAGCTCCCAATAGCGCCACGCTGCCGCTGTCTATGCTCCAGTTGGTAAACTGACTGCCCGCAACAAATTCCTGACGCTCCTGGCGCACAATCGGCGCTTCAAAACTTCCGTTGCTGACCAGGTTATCCGTGCTGCGATAAGTACACGGAATCAGCTCATAACTGAGCTGAGTAGCCCCCGGAGCACTGCTTGCCGGAGTGTCAGGTGATCCAGGCTCAACGGGATTGGCAGACGGGGCAGTCGATGGAGCTGAAGGGCTTACCGAACCGGCATCACAGGCACTTAGCCCGCATAGTACTCCGAATAACAACGTGAATAATAATGGTTTTTGCATCTTCAGCCTCCTCATCATCAGGCCATCATACCTTCTCAGCAGGCGGTTTCAAAAGAGGGAGAGGGTATGATGAGAAGTCTAACGGGTGTATTTGCCCACTAAACGCACCATCAGGTCATTGAGTTTTTCGACCTTGTGTTCGCCAATCGTCGGCTCAATATGATCCCCGCCAATCCCGCTATCATTGGTTAAAAACACATATTCACCCCCCGTGGTGATTGCGAGCATACGCATTAAAAACTCAGTTTCTTTATCCACACCGCTAGAAGCCACGGGCAAAATCCGAACTCCGGCTTTGTTAGCCCGCTCAATCAGCTGACGCAAACGAACCAGCTCACGGGAATCATAATGAGGGGGCGCATCGAGAACTAAAAACACCAGACGAGCCCGCGCACTGTCACTCCACTGATGTTTATCAATCGCGTTTTCCAGTGCATCGACCACGGCTTCTGGAGCATCACCGCCGCCACCCGCTAGCTGGGCGCTGAGCTGGCTCTGAATCTGATTAAAATCACTGCTAAAAGGAAAATCGCGAACCACATATTCATCGCCGTTATCGCGATAAAAATTAACGCTGGCGCGCAATTTAAGCTGGCTATTCTCCCGGCTGACGCGATCGAGCACATTGCGCATCTCAACTTTGAGATAATCGAGTTCATCACCCATTGAGCCGGTTGTATCCACCACCAGCATTAAATCAGCGTTATTAGCAGCAGTCTTAGCAGCGTTTAAATCCAGTACACGGGCTTGTGTGGAGGGTTCGAGATTATCTAAGCGCGTCTCACCATCAGCGCTGGTCACGCTAAAAGGCCCAGTCTGATTTTCAAATAAACTAACAAAAAAATCTGCCTGACCGCGATTATTGCTGCGGGCCTGGGCAATGGTTGCACCCTGGACATCTTTAAGAAAGAGCAGCTGATCAACTGCCGGGCGTTCAGCGGATTGCGCCTGAATGCTAATCCGCTGCAGCGGTGACATGCCCCAATAAGTCAGCATTTTGCTCCACTCAGGTTTTTGCATCAGCCCGCGCCAAAACTCCCAGTTTTCTAAATCACTCCAGGCTCCAGCGGTTAGCAAACCTGAACGAGCCTGATCAGCAGAGACTGGCGAAACTGTGGGTGCTGCTGTGGGTGTAACAGAGATATCAGAGGCAGAAGACGCGGTGGCAGATGGCATTGGCATGGGCGTTGAATCACCAGCGGAGCTGGGTGCAGAGGTAGCGGCAGCGGTAGGAGCAGAAGTCGGTACCGCACTCGCAGTTGGTCTGGGTGTTGTCGCACTCGAGGCATCAGCAGAATAACTGGTGCCTGTTGCAGCAGACATAGAATTAAGACTGGCAGCAGGTGAAGCACTGGGAGAAGGAGTGGTCGGCGAGGGGCCACAAGCCGTTAATAAACTGATCAGGCTGAGTGAAAGGGTCAGGCGACGAAATTTGGGTTGATACATACTAGGCGAGCCTCGTTTACTTTTAGGAATTATTTTATTTTACTAAAAAGTAAATAAAATACAAGCCCTGAACAAAGTTTTTTTAAAGCTTATTTTTAGCCCTCGTAGACATACAACACAAACTCCTGTTGAAGCTGTTTCAAACTTAAACAGGAGTGTTAGAAAAAATGAGTTTAGCTAGTCTTGTTTAAAGCGGCCGACACCGGCATCACGCCGGGCAAGCCAGATCGTATGCATTTCTCCGCGGGTACGGCGGGAACGCACCGGCACAACATCAACTTCATAGCCCACTTTATGCAGGCGTTGAGTAAAGCCTTTATCAGGCCCAGCAGACCAGACGGCCAAAAACCCACCCAATTTAAGCGCAAAATAAGCGGAACTAATGCCGTTTTCGCTATACAGCCAGTTGTTGCCGCGACGTGTCAGGGCTTCAGGCCCATTGTCAACATCAAGTAGAATGGCGTCCCAGGCTTTGGGTTCACCTTTGATGACTTTGGCGACATCCATTTCGCGGACTTCTACCCGCTCATCCCGCAGAGGATGCCCGGCCAGATGCCCCATATACTCCTGGTTCCACTTTACAACGGCTGGAACTAACTCAGAGACCACAACCTTGCCGTGTGGCGGCAGACTGCGCAGCGCAGCTGAAAGCGTATAGCCCATACCTAGACCGCCAATTAAGACACGAGGTTCAGGTCGATCCGCAATCCGTTCACAGGCCAGTTCTGCCAGGACTTCTTCTGAACCGTGTTGGCGACTGTTCATCAGCTCAGTGCCGCTGACGCGAATCGAAAATTCTTCGCCGCGCTGATGCAGCCAAAGTTCGCCACTGCCACCTGGGGCGCGGGCTGAGTCGAGGAGTTTCCAGGCTGTCATGATAGAGAGTCCATAGCGTGTTTATGCATGTCCCTCATCTTACAGCAGTCATTTGCCCGACGGTGTAAAAGACTCACTAAAGTCATCCATTCACTCGCCCGGCACCCGCTTAAAGCGAGTCTTTTGTAGCAGCAAACTGGGGCAATTCTACTTCACCGCCTTCAAGCAAACGTCGGTACAGACGGCGAAACTGACTAATAGCCCGGTCAGCACCAATTAACTTGTCTTGTTCAGCTTCACTGCTATCCAGCGGCAACTGCGTCAGCACAACCCGTTTGTCCTGATTAAGAATAAAGCCGTTGCTAAAACTCATAACTTGCGTGAGCATTTTGCCCAGCAGACGATTATGCGTCTTGTGATAAGCTCGCAGATAATAGCGGGTTTGATGCTCATTGATCGGCACAAAAGCAATCATATTCTGAATCTGATCTGAGATCTGGAGTTTCCAGAGCCCTGGAAATAAAAAATGCAGCGAAGGCTCTTTACCTGCGTTGACTTCAGCTAACTCAGCCTGGCTACGATGGGGCTGACCCTGATCCTGAAAATTGCTGACCCACACTCGGATTGATTGAACCCCCTGCTCTAAACCCGTTTCAACATAAGGGCCATCAACAAAGCTACGGCCACCGGCGCCAATGGTGGTTTTATGCACAAACGCCAAATGCGCCACATCCAGCTGGTTTTCAATGGTTCGGGTATAGTGAGTCGGCCAATCTGCAATGGATGTTGTATAAGGCCAGCCCGCTAAATCACTAAAAAACGGAATCGCCGGGTAGCGCTCTAAAGGCTCACCTGACCAGAACCAGACAAAACCATGGGCTTCTCGCACAGTAAAAGTCTGAAGCGACATCCCAGCAGGAATTCGGGCTTGATGCCCGTTAGCTGGTATATGTAGACATTGGCCCTGGGGATCAAATTCAAAACCATGAAACGGACAGACGATCTGATCCTTACAAACTGTGCCTTTACTAAGCGCAGCACCTAAATGTGGGCAGCGATCCAGCTGACAGTGCAAGTGTCCTTTTTCACCGCGCCAGAGAACCAGTTTCATCCCCAAGCGCTCAACGCCGAAAGGCCGCCCCGTTTTGATTTCACGGCTTTCCAGAATCGGATACCAGTGATTAGCTAAGAGTTTCATCATCTCTATGCTCCTTTAAAATTTAAAGTGATGGTGACGCTTAACATACCGACCATTCGGTATGTTTAAGACACAAAAAAATCAAAGATTATTCATAAGCTGCCAGATCCCTAACAACTGCCTGAATAAGCCACTCCCACACTCCCCTGAAACGCTCTCGATTTTTTTGAAGCCCACTATGGGCAGAGGCACTTTCAACTGTAAACAGAATCAATGAACAAATATACGATAAACGTTTACGTTCAATCACGCGGGGATAAAAGTGCTGAATCATTTCAGCCATACGCTCAAAATTAGCGTCATTATTGTGACAGAGATGCTCGCGAATCACTTCGCTACGAAGGCCCTTTTGATTAAAATAAAGCAAGATATTCAGAAAAGCCGGGCTGCAGGCAAAAGCCGTGATTTCTTCAAAATAATCTTTTAACCAACTCGCTAGATCAGAATAATCTTGATAACATCTTTCTGATTCGACCATGCGGTCTTCAACCCGAAAGCGAACGGCTTCAACTAAAACGTCTTCAAGACTTTCAAAATGGTGATAAAGAGCTCCTTTACTGACTCCCACTCGCTGTGTCAGAGCGTTGGCGCTAAAAGCCTCAGCACCACCCTCAGAGATCAGCTGTAAAGCGCCTAAAATCAGGCGCTGACGGGTGTCAAGCTCATTAATCGCGGGCCACATGTGCACTCCTTGTGACTAGGATGTATCGAAAAACCCTTATCAGAGCATAGTCTTTGACCTAGCTTTAAGCAAACCACTTGGTCTGTTAAATTAAAAAAATTCCGCTAAAATTCGCTTAAAAGATGTGCCGACAAGCTATCAATCCAAGCTGAAAGAGCCTTAAAGCAGAACTCAAGAATCAAATCAGATGGTTATGAGCCCTGTATCATCAGGGTGGAAATACCGCGACGCTGTAACAAAGTGCCTTCAAAGCGATAAAAACTGGTAACCCGCTTAAGGTAGTCCATTAAGGCGTTCACTTCGTTAATCTGGGCAGCCAACAAATCGCGCTGAGCCTGCGCAGTCGGAAAAGAACCTGTACTGCCAGCATTAAACCGCTCAATTTCACCCTGCAAACGCACTTCCTGAACCGTACGGGCAGCGCGTGTTGCCTCAATTTGCTTTCGCGCAATCTCAATTTCAAGATAAGCCCGACGAACGTCCAGCTCGACTAATTGCTGAAGATTTTTGAGGGCTTCTTCTTGCTGGGCCTGAGACAGCTTAGCGCGCTTCAGATCCGCTTCTGCAGCCCGCACGCCAAGAGGATAACTGAGCTGCACACCGGTATTAAAATCAAAATTGCTGCCGGGCAAATTGGCAACTGAACCCAATAGCGAGTCAGCGTAACCACTTTTGCCTAAAGTCAAAAACACATCCAGACGCGGCAACAGGCCATCGCGGGTGCGAATCACTTCAAGCTCCTGGCGCTGGATTTCAATTTGAGTTTGCTGAATCTCAGGCCGCTGCTGTAAAGCAGCCTGAATATGCTCATTCAGAGTATCCAGCTGAACTTCAGCCACACCTAAAGGGCGAGCCAACTCCAGACGTAAACGGCCCCATTCAGCTTTATCCGGATTAATCAGGCGCAGCAGCGCTAAACGAGTGCGCTCAACGTTGCCCTGAGCGGTAACCAGATCCTGCTGACGCAGGGCAAACTCACCTTCTAAAATCGTGGCTTCAATTCCGGCTAAACGCCCAATTTCGATCCGAGCTTTGGTTTCATCTAGCTGACGCTGAATCAGATCCAGAGAAGCCTGAGTTAAGGTCAATTGCTGGCGAGCCTGTAAATAATTCCAGAAAGCCAGCTCTGTTTCTTCAACTAAGGCTTCTGCAAAGCCACGCAGATTATAACCAGAAAGCGCAGCTGCCAGTTCAGCCTGGCGAATCTGAGCCAGATTGACGGCTGGGTCACGGCCCTGCAGCAGCGCTTGAGTAAACGTCAGCCCCACACGGCTAATCTGCTGATTTAACGGCCGGTTCTGTAATTGGCGGTCTGTATGCGATGTGCTGGCTTCCAGCCCAATTTGGGTACCGGTTGGAAAAGTCTGAGCCAGCCCCAGACGAGCGTTATCTGTATAAGTCACCACGGCTAATAAATCGTTAGAAGCCCCCAGGGCACGTTGAGCGCTATCGATGCC
>CAJYHH010000234.1 GCA_913773825.1 Candidatus Sericytochromatia bacterium
GGGCAACCCCAGCAGCCTTTGCCCATGATGATCATGAAGACCAGCCTGAAGCTTTTCAGCTGGGCGCAATCGACAAACAGCGGGATCCCGTCAACGTCATTCCTTCTCGCAGTGTTCAGTTGACAGAAACTGAACGCAATGCTGGCGTTGTAAATCTTGATGAGATTATGCCTGCACTTAGCCAGATTAACCAGCGCTACAATATTTTTACGGCACCGCAGTTTAATTATTTTGTGAAGAATTTTCACTACCCTTATCGCGATCGTTTTCAGCTGGGTAAACAAGCGCCGCCTAGCCATATTGTTCTGCATTGGACCGCAAATGTCCGTCCAGATATCCCGCTCTACACCTTCTCGGCGTTTTTGCGCAGTCGGCGCAATGGTCGCATAGTTGAGCGTGCCAATCGGCATAAAAACGTAAGCAATTATTATCTGACTGGCAATATCGGCAATTTTTCAGGTGGCCAGAGTGCCCAGCTTGTGAAGCTGACGCGTGGCGATTTACGCAGCTGGGGAGATATCCCTCGGGTAACCGCTTACCCGACTTCTGAGCAGTGGGATGATAATAAATACGACGGCCGTGGCGCTATCGGCATTGAAATCGAAAGCCCCAATTTTTCAGTCTTTTATGGCAATGCTTCCCAGCGTGAAAAACTGCATAATTTTCTGGTCTTAGTGTTGTCTGAACGCGGTGTTTTAAATGAATTTGCAGCCCTGCGTAAGTCTCCTCACTGGGAAGACATGACCAAACTGCATCAATATTTGCTTGGCAATCTGAGTAAAATTGATGTGGATCGCCGAGGTGGGATTGCCCAAAATTACCAGCATCTCGACAAAATGTTGACTTATTTTAACGGCATCAATAAAGCTGGCGTCTATCTTGAAGCCCGTAAAATGTATAAGTACATTTCTGGACACGGAATTGTGGCGCGTGAATACAATGAGCGCATGCAAAAAGCCCGTCGCTATCGCGATGCCAACTACGACAAAATTGATTTTACTGAAGCTCATGTCTTTGTATTGGCGATGGATTTGCTTAAATCAGATATGCAATATCGCGGCTCGGACTCGGATTATTTTAATCCTTATGCCATGGCCAGCAGCCGTGATCGCCTGGTGCTATCGAGCCCAGCCCAACCTTCAGCAGCGCCTGTTAAAGTCAGGCCGAAACCCATGTATCGTCGTTTGCCCAATGGCAAATCCGTTCAGGTTGAAGCCGTTCTCGAAACAAACTAGAGCATAGAAATTTAAAAGAGCCCACTCGTGTTAATCTAGTGGGCTCTTTTTTATGGATGTTTTGAAATTTGAGCTTTTTTAAAGACTCAGGTAAACTGCTTGCTCACTCAGAATACCTGAGTCTGATAAGGATTGAATATGCCCTACTGGTTTCAGCTGCGACGCTCCGAACTTGCCGACATTCCCCAGATGCCCTATCACTTTGACAATCAAATTCTGATCGAGGCCAGTCCAGCGTCTGTGTTTGACGTGCTGGCAAACAGTAATTGGCAAAACTGGTTTGTCGACTTTGTATCGGTCACCTGGACCAGTTCTGAGCCTTATGGTGTGGGCTCAACACGCACGGTCAAACTCAAAAGCTTGTCTGTTCAGGAGCGTTTTTTAGCCTGGGAGCCAGGTCAGCGCTTTAGCTTTTCGATTGATGCCATTAGTTTGCCTTTGATTCAGGCTATGTTTGAAGATATGCAGCTAGAATCGGTTGAAGACGGCCGAGCAACGCGCTTGCGCTGGCGCGTTTATTATTCACCCAATTGGCTGATGCGCGCTGTACACCCTATAGCTAGAGCGATTTTTGGCCGGATGTTTCGTCAGAGTCTGAAGAATCTGAAGCAGTATGGGGAAAAGGTTCGTCGCCGGTAGCTTGTGGTTAGTACTCTGATACATTTTTATTTAAGGTAACCCAGTGTGACATTCCGTGCTTGACATGGAATACTCCAAAGGGCGTCTGTCTACAGAAGAACAAGATCCAGGCATAGCGTCAAAATGTCACTGTGGATGCTGAATTTTGACGCCCTTTGGGTGCAAGTTCAGCATGGCAAGATCTTGTTAATCCACAGTGTGGCAGTGACTAGTGGCTGGTTACAAGTAGGCTCTTAAGAAACCAGCCACTAGCTACTGGCTCTAACGGTATTTTTGCTGAATTAGCTCCAGACCGGCTTCAAAAATTTCATTAAAGAGCTCATTTTGGCCTTGGTGGGTCTCTTGAGCCAGTTTGGAGAGTTCCTGGCGCAGATCTTTATCCAGTTTGAGACTGGGAGATTTAAGGAACTTCTGGCGAGATTTGCGTAAAGGCTGAGCTTCGAGCTGTTGTTGATACAGGCGGATGGCTTCAAAGAGCGTGGTGCAGTTCTGGGCCTCCATCAGTTCCAGAATGGCAAGCTGCTGCTCTTCGTCAAATTTGCACAAGGCCAGAAGCTGGGGGGTTGAATTGGCAACGTCTTTAATCTGAGAGTTTAAAATTCTGTCGCGAACCCGATTGCCGAGTCGCTCTGCAATGGCGCGAAGGTTAAAAAAAGTACGCCGTGAGATATCAAGGGTTTTGAAGATTTCAGTGGTTTTGTGACGGTTTTGGCCGTATTTTAATTCATCAAAATATTCTTTAAAATGATTGGCTTTTTCGAGAATGGACAATTCAGGATGAAAAAGTTTTTCAGTGGTCTCTAGCTGCTGCAGGTGAGAGCCGTCTCCTTGATCGACGATGCGAGCCGGAATATGTCGATAAGCTTCACCATCTTCTGCAAAAAGACGTTGATAAGCCAATAAACGGTGGAAGCCTACCATTAACATCCGGTCAGGGCCTACTGCAATCGGACTGATTAAGCCATTTTCACGGATACTGTCAGCAAGTTGCTGAATTTTGTTGTCGTCCTGCGTACGGCCTTGGGGCAGGCGAATGTCAAAAATGT
>CAJYHH010000235.1 GCA_913773825.1 Candidatus Sericytochromatia bacterium
CATCGTTGACGCCTTTAAGCATCACGTACTGATAAAAGACTTCTTTACCGGTGGCGGCTGTCCAGGCGTCGAGTTGCTCAAACAGAAGCGATAAGCTGTAAGTTTTATTGATGGGGATAATCGTCGAACGCAGCTCATTGCTGGGGGCATGTAAGCTGACAGCCAGATTGACCGTGAGCTGATCGTTGAGCATTTGCTGAATGCCCGGCACAATCCCGACTGTCGACAAGGTGATATGCCGTGGCCCCAGGTTAAATTTACGCTGCTGCAGCAAAACATCAATGGCCCCTTTGACATTGGCATAATTAAGCAGAGGTTCACCCATGCCCATAAACACCAGATTGTTTACGCGCGCTTGTTTAGCTTGTAAGTAGCGGTTACACCAGATTACCTGAGCAAGAATTTCATCGCTGCGCAGATTCCTGGACCATTTCATCGTGCCGGTTGAGCAAAAGGTGCAGCGGGCTGGACAGCCGACCTGAGACGAGACGCAGACGGTGTAGCGATCAGCTTTATTGGGCGCGCCATATTTCATTAGTACGGTTTCAAATTGTAGGCCATCAGTGGTTTTAAACAGGAGTTTAAGCGTCCCGTCGCTGGCTAAAAATTCCTCAACCCGCTCAATGGGCATAAACGGCACATCTGCCTGCAGACTCTCTAAGACCTGACTCGGTAAATCAGCAGCTGAATAATCTGGCCAGAGCGTTTCAAAATAGCCTTTTTCAAAGGCTTTCCAGGCTGGGTCTCCCCAGCGGCGCTGCTTCCAGAGTTTTTTTAAAGCTGGATCCAGCAAAGAGCTAATCTTTAGCTCTTCAGCAGGGTCTTTGGCTGTATCAGCTGTCAGCTGGACGGGCTTGTCGGTCAGGGTCTCGTTCATATGCCTCATTGTAGTGTAAGCACAGCCGGCGAAGGAATGGTTTTTCGCCGGCTGTCAAAAGATCGGGAGCAGAATCAGGCTTTGCCGGGACGATTCTGACGTAGGCCACCGGGTTCAATTACAATCTGGCGTTCTTTGTAGAGCTTGCCAACAGCGGTTTTAAAGGCTTTTTTGCTGACTTTAAAAGCCGCATAAATCTCTTCTGGGGGGCTTTTATCGCTGATGGATAAAAAACCGCCCTCCGCTTTGATCGCCGCCAGAATCTGCTGGCCTAAATCGCTGACTTGACGGTTGTCATAGCCACCGCGCTGTAAAGAGACGTCAATTTTATCGTCTTCTTCGCGGATTTTACGGATATAGCCTTTAATGGTCTGACCGGGCTTGAGTTGCTGGAAGACTTCTGTGTCATACAGCTGGCCCCAATAGCTGTGGTCTACAACCACTTTCCAACCTTTGTCGGTTTTATTGGCGATCAAGAGACTGACTTCCTGACCGGTTTTATAATGGTTTTCATTCGTGCTGTTGAGATATTCATCCAGACGGGCTGTGCCAATAATTTTGTCATAGGGGTCAAGCAAAATTTTGACCAGATAATATTTGCCAACCTGCATTTCTTCAACTTGTTCACGAGTGGGGACTAATAAATCTTTTGTCATGCCCCAATCTAAAAAGGCCCCAACCCGATGTTCACTGACCACTTGCAGCCAGGCACATTCATCTACTTGGGCAACAGGCTTGTGAACAGTGGCAGTCAGACGGTTTTCAGCATCATGAAAGACAAAGACATCGAGCTCATCTCCCACTTCACAGCTATCCGGCTGGTGACGTTTGGGCATTAATATATCCCCGTCATCCCCACCGTCAAAGAAGTAGCCTACGCTGCGCTCTTTAGAAATGCGTAAGCGATTATATTTACCGATCTGAACCATACATACTCCTGTCCACTTGTACACTAGCTTCAGTGTACAAGAGGGTTATGGGTGGTGAGGGGTGGGTGGAGAATTTAAATGTAAAAACAAATAATCTTTGTAAATAGAATAAATGCGTGGGTTTGGAGTAAAAACGCCCTAAAAACGCATTGTCAGTTTAAACTCGACAAATACACGGCCAGCCCAAGAAATGCAAGCCCGCATCCGACCCAAAAATGCCAGTCCTGGCTGACCTGATTGTCCAGCACGGATTGAGACGGAATCTGTGGGTTGTAATAGACCTTGACAGCTGTATTGACAGGGTAACGAGCCACAATTTTTTTGATGCTCGCGTGGTTGACGGAGTAGCCAGAATAAGCAATGCGCGTTCCCTGGATAGTCTTTCCCTGGACGGTGTAACGATAGACGATGTGTGGGCGGATGTCTTCAAGATTGTGGTCATCAACCTGAGAGGTTATGATTTTACCCATGACAGAGGGCCAGCTCTGGCTGGCCAGGCTCTTGTTACGCATCCAGAAACCCAGCCCGATGAGGGCCAGACCCGTCAGGATGGACAGCCAAGTAAACATATCACCCTCTAAACAGCCGGTAACTTAAATGCCTTTAGTTTAACATCAAAGCAGATATTTTTAGTTTTTTATCTATTTAGTTAAAATATTTTGACAAATTGATGCTGGCGTTTTATGCTCTCTTGATGTTTATGAGGATTGTTTTCTGAAGGAGATAATGACAAATGCATCCCATTTTATTTGCGCCGATGCTGACGACACTGGCTAGTCTTATGATGCCCATACAACCTCAGATTCAGCCAAGAGGGTCTGATTTTCAGCTTGCGGCAGGTGGTATTGGTTATGATTCAATGGCAGTTTTGCCTAATGGCAAGCTCTACGCGACCTATGGCTCTAAATACGTCCGGATGTCGGTACCTGATTTGAAAACTGACCCCGGCTATCCTAAACCGATTCGCGGTAATTGGGGAGCGCTGCCCGAGAGCTTTAATCAGGGTTTTGATTCCATGAGCGTTTTGTCTAACGGTGCCCTTTATGTTACTAAAGGGCCATATTATGTCAAATACAGTGATCCGAGTGGGTCTACGGTTGCTCCAGGTTATCCTAAGCTGATTCGCGGTAACTGGGGTGTTTTGCCTGAAAGCTTTAATCAAGGCTTTGACTCCATGTCGCTGCTGCCCAACGGTACCCTTTACGTCACCAAAGGGCCTTATTATGTTAAATACAGCGATCCCCAGGCAACAGTGGTAGCTCCGGGTTATCCCAAATTGATTCGCGGCAACTGGGGGGCCTTGCCTGAAAGCTTTAATCAGGGCTTTGACACCATGGAAACTCTTAAAAACGGCATGACCTACGTAACTAAAGGTAACCAGTATCTGCGCTATCGGGATCGGGCTGCGACAATCATTGATCAAGGTTATCCGAAGACAATGAATTAACTGGCGGCTCAGGGTTTGCCGGTTTTTGCGCAAAATACCCGTTTGAGT
>CAJYHH010000236.1 GCA_913773825.1 Candidatus Sericytochromatia bacterium
CGTTTTCAACAACGATCATAAGGCCCGCGCTCCTTTACTGTTACTGATCCCATTATTCTGCAAAACCTACATATAGGCATGTGTTTTAGAGTTTACCAGATCTAAAACACATGCCAATTAGTTGCTTGTTTTGCAACACCGTAAAGAAGATAAACTCCACTGCTGATTTTTAGGCAAATTCAGGCAGGCTATCCTGTTTGTGTGATGGTTCTGTTTGAGTGATGGGGCGTTCTGCTGGTAGCTCGATTGTAAATACTGAACCTTTAGCAAGTTCACTCTTAACACTCACGCTGCCACCCATCATTTCGCAAAAACGCTGGGTCAGCGCCAGCCCTAAGCCTGTGCCGCCGTATTTGCGCGTGGTAGAGCTATCAGCCTGGGTAAAGGGCTGAAACAAACGCGTCAGCTGTTCGGGATCAATCCCAATGCCCGTATCGCTGACGCTAAACCGAATTTTATTGGGTGCCTGATCGCTGACCGTCAGGGTGACCTGACCTGAACGCGTAAACTTGGCGGCATTGGCCAATAAATTAAGCAGACTCTGACGTAGCCGCGCCCGATCAGTTGTCAGTTCGCCTAAGTGATGATCTGCGATAATCTGAAACTGATTGTGCTGCTTGAGCATTTGAGGGGCAACAGTGGTGCTGATTTCTTCAAGCAGCGCCTGAATTTCAAAACGTTCGTTGATCAGCTCCATTCGGCCAGCTTCGATTTTAGATAAATCGAGAATATCTGAAATCAGCTCAAGCAGATGTTGACTTTCACGCGAAACTTTTTCTAAATCCTGACTGAACTGATCTAAACCCTGTTCGTCAGTTTCTTCTTGCATCAGTTCGGTATAACCCAAAATAGCGTTAAGCGGCGTGCGCAGCTCATGGGACATATTAGCCAAAAAGAGACTTTTGGCTTGACTGGCAGCTTCAGCCGCATCACGGGCCAGTTCCAGCTCTGCTTCAATTTGGCGGCGACGCGTGATATCGCGTAGATAGAGCGTAAACAACAGCACTGAGCCCTTTTGGCGGGTAATCGTCAGCTCTGCTGGAAACTGACTGCCATCGCGGCGCTGGACTAAAATTTCCATCCGCTGGCCCATCATCTGAGCACCGGATTCTAAAAATCTCAGCAGAGCCGCGCAGTGAGTCTCGCGTTGAACATCTGGAATAATCAATTCAATCAGGCTTTGGTTAAACGCTTCTTCACGGGTATAGCCAAAAGTGTGCTCTGCTGCGGGGTTCCATTCCATAATCCGTGCGGCTTGATCCAGACCAATAATGCAGTCCAGAGAAGTTGCCAGAATCGCTGCTTTGCGGGCTTCACTCTCGCGCAGCACGGATTCATTCCGCTGGCGCTGAACAATATGGCGCATCATCATTCGGTAAACCAGAATCATCAAGACTAAATTCGCGACTGAAGCCAGAATCAAGGTCAGCAGCGCATAACCGGCATGATTGTCAGAGTCTTTAAGATAACGCTCCAGTAAAAGATTTTCGGCCTGGATCATCCGGCCAACTGCATGATAAATCCGCGCTAGCACAGCCCGTTCCTGGGCGGGAATCTGACGCAGTTGAGGAGCTTTTTTTTGATAAGCGCTTATTCCCTGATCTGCCAGACGCAGTCGCTTTAAGACTTCACGCCGCAGATCCGGCAGCAGATCCTGGGCTTCTGGGGCTAAAGGCAAATCATATAAGCTATCAAGAGTATCAGTTACGCGATTGCGATAAATCTGATACTCAGTCAAAAAAATCTGATCAGCGGTTAAAAAATAACCTCGCAGGCTGGCTTCACTTTCGCGCAGACCGAGCATGAGCTGACGCAGACTGCCCAAGGTCTGATAATGCTTGGTTTCAATCTGGTTATTGCCAATCAGGCGCTCTACGCTACGGTAGGCGCTCCACATGTTAAAGCCAATTAAAACCAAGGCCAGAGCAAAACCAAGTGCCAGACTCTGATTCAGCCCTGTTGGCAGTGACCGATCTTTTTGCTGCTTACTTGTCCCGCTCAAAAGCCACCCACTTACCTCGTGGTTACTGTTTGCCCGCTGGCCTGACTGTTATGTTACCACGCCCTGATTGGCCCACTTGTGTCAGCGAATCCAGTGCAAGAACACTTAGCCGTTACCCATCGACGGAAAAGACTTAAGTGCCTCTTCTGAAGTCTCAGCTTCAAAAGGAGATGTGTCTGAATGGCCTAAACGGCTGGTTGCACGGGCCGCTGCCCGAGTTGGCTGCCATTCTGCCGGTACGCGCAGGGTAAAGACCGAACCCTGGCCCAAGCTGCTGCGAACCGTTACATTTCCGCCCATCATTTCACAAAAGCGCCGGGTCAGCGCCAGACCTAAACCTGTGCCGCCGTATTTACGGGTGGTAGAACTATCTGCCTGAACATCAAGCTCGGTTATTTGAGCCCTTTACTCAGGCAGATAGTTCTACCACCCGTAA
>CAJYHH010000237.1 GCA_913773825.1 Candidatus Sericytochromatia bacterium
GTGCTGGGCAACTAATGCCCAGACAAACGTAGGCCGGCCCAGGGCCAGATCATGAAAGCGTTCAGGCCCAGATTTTAGCGCTTGCAGGTCATTACACATCTGCAGGCCAACGCCAAAGCGTTGGCCCCAGTGCGCTAAAATCTCAAGCCGACTGACTGAGGCATCACCCAGCAATGCGCCCATCTGCAGCGCCAAGGCCATTAGAGCGCCTGTTTTTAAATGCATGGCGGTCAGACAAAGACTGCGCACATCCTGCTGATCTACTTCTGCAATCGGTGTGCCTAAATCAAGCGCCTGGCCCATATGCGCTCTGGTTAGGGTTTCGTGATAAATCCGGTATAAGGCTAATTCTTTAGCAGGCGGGAGATTTAACTCACGAATCCATTCTAACGGCTTAAAATACAGCCAGTTACCCAGATTAATCGCCAGCGGTACGCCCATCAGACAATGCAGACTGGGCTCACCCCGGCGCAGAGGGCTGTCATCTTGAATATCGTCCACAACCAGCGAGCCAGCGTGAACGGCTTCTAACACTTCACCCAGACAATCTAAAGCATCCGCTTCAGCAGCCGTAAGGTCGCCTTTTTCATGATGTTCACCGCTGAGCAAAAATCCAAGCCGCACCAGCTCAGCGCGGACTTGTTTATGCGGACGCATAAAGAGCTCTCCAGCAGGGCCAAGCAGACTTTGACGTAAACGCGGATGCAAAGGCTGCAGCTCTGGCACATTGCCGGGGCTTTCACCTAAGCGTTGAGAAGTATGTGAATTCATCTGGTACTCCTTTCTGCCAGACAGCTGAGCGCTCGACTAACTGAGACCGGTGGCCGACCTGCAAGCAGACGGACTTGATCCCTGAGAGCCATTTCACCAGCATAAAAACGTCGAATCAGATTTTCAGACAAGCCATAAAAACGCGCTAAAACGCGCCAGCGCTGCTCAGGGACAGCAGCCCGAAACAACATACGATTAAGCAATAAAAAATAGTTCTGGCGAGCTTGCCAGTCTTGCAGATAATCACTCATCAGCATTTTAAGCGCCGGAGCCTGCCAATTATGCTGATGAGCATGAGCGAGTAAGCGCTCAATCAGGCGTACACTTTCGGGCAAAGAATAGCCCGTAACATAATGAAACAAACCCGAACGCAGTCCCAGACTAAGGGGCTTGGGTTGAGCTGCATATGCATGTTCTAAAGGCAGAGGCAGACAGCCTGTTTCCCGGCGACTGATCTTTAACATCTTCCAGCCGCGCTGCTGAACATAATCCAGCATGAGGGCTTCAGCAGCATCAGCGTCCATCTCAGGCGTGAGGCTATAGCGAGTGTCTTCAATCAGCAAGCGTTTATTATCCCAGGGCAACAGGTAAATAAAGCGAAAGTCACCTAACTGAGGCACACAGGCATCCATTAAAACCGGAGCCTGTAGACCATGTGGCTCAGCCAGCTCAAGTTCTAAGCCGACAAATTTTTGCCAACCAACACGTTCAGGGTTAACCATGTCTGGCCCGCGAGCATCTAAAACACAGTCAGCTTTAAACGCTGTACCGTCAGCTAACAACAAGTGCTGGTCGCTTAAGTCTTGAACATTTTGGCCTGTTAGCAGACGCTTGCCTAAACGGGTCTTTAGACGTTTGGCAAACTCATCAGAACGAATCGCAAAGTATCCCGAGTTTAGCTGGCGCTTGAGCCCCGGAAAATCAACTGTATAAGCACTCCAGCTGGCTGCAACCAAAGGGCTTATCCAGCCGAGCGCTTCTTTACTCAGATCATGCTGATGAAAACACCAAGTATGATTGCCACCAGCAGTGGCCCCCCGTTCAATTAATAAAAAATCAAGTTCAGGCATTAGCTCTGCTAAACGCCAGGCCAGCAGCCCACCTGCTAAACCCCCACCAGCAATGATCAGCTGGCGTGTTTGCGTCTGTTGAAGGCTTTGCAGCTTAATACCTGTCATCTAAGCCTCAATCCTCGTAAATTTTGCACACCGACCGACCGGTCGGCAAATTGCAATATCAGAATAATACGGTTTGACGTAGGTTGGATTGGGTTAGACCTATGTCAAGTATATAAAAATCATGTAAAAAATTGAAATACAAGTGTATATTCAAAGCCAAGCCAGCATCTTCAAGCTGCAAATCCTCAGCACAAAATTACCAGGAGACTTAATTTAAAAAGAGTTTTAAAAAGGAGTTTAAATTTCTGGCTAGCTATCTGAACGAGAAGGCAGGGCTTTTTTGAGATTGGCGTAGCGAGCTAAGAGTTTATGGGTACCGCTGGTTTCAAAGTCAACTTCAAGCAACGCACCCTGTCGCTCATGCGCTTCTAGGGCGACTATTTTGCCTGCTCCATAACGCTCTGACCAGACAGACTCCCCAATGCTGTATTCTTCGCTGCCTGCGTAATGCGGCGTGAGCTGGCGCAATTGCTGCTCAAGCACAGGTGGAATACCAGCTGGCACAGCGGGGCTGATCGCGGGTATAAAATTGGCCGGTAAACTTTCAGGGCTGTGCCAGAAGCCCGGTTCGTGTTCATAGGTAGGAGTTAACAAAGTGCCAATTTTTTGCTGTAGGCGCTGTCTGAGTTCAGGACTGACCTGCCACCAATGTTCAAGATAACGCTGAAGCACCAAAGAACGGCAATGATGGGCTAAAAGCATCAGTTCTTCAACGTTCCAGTGCTCAATCTGATTGGCCAATAAACGTCTGGTTTCTTGAACCTGCTCTAAGGTCTGCTGCCAGGAAGCCTCAGCTAAAAAACGGGATAAGGGTAAATTTTGCAGTACATACAGATACAGCTGTTCACGCGGGCGGGTTACCGCAACATAAAACAAACGGCGTTCTTCTTCCAGGCTATGAGCACTGGCATAGGGGATATAACCCTGGTTACAGTGCGGAACATAGACAACAGGCCACTCTAAGCCCTTAGATCTAAAAATCGTCGTGATGGTTAAACAGCTTTGATCTGAACTCAGAGCCTGACGATGCTCAGCCGCCAAAGATTCCAGATGGGCTTCAAGCTCTGTAATGGTGCCGAGGTTTTGGCTATAATCCAAAAATGCGTCAACCGTCATTGCCCGACCTTCTCCTGTTTCAGGAAAGCCACTGCT
>CAJYHH010000238.1 GCA_913773825.1 Candidatus Sericytochromatia bacterium
CAGACTTTCCAGCTGGCCGGCCTCAGGCAGACCTGCCAGACGTTGATCGGCCTCAGTAGACAGCTCAGCTGATAAACTCCGGGCTTTAGTCAAAGCAAAACGAGCAAAATCAGGCATTTGCCAAAGACTATAGGCCACACCTAATTTAAACCAGTGCTCAGCCTGGCGAAAAAATGCTTCAGGCGCTTGCAGTAAGGCCTGTAAAGCCGGCACATATTGTTCTTGCCGCAACATCGCTAGCACATAGAGATTTAAGACTTCGCGCTCACTCGGAAAGACCTGCAGCAAATGGGCGCCTAAATAAGCCGTATGGTGAAAATCCCCTTCTGCATAAAGCTGACGTAACAAAGGAATCAGCAGCGGGCGCGTTTCAGCGCTGACATGACGGACACATAGCTCTAAAAACAGACTGCGCATGGGAATATAATCACTGCGCGAACTGGCAATCAGGAGTTCTTCAAATAACCTGGGCGTCAGCTCATATTCCATCGCCTGCTGCACAATCCGATACGCAAGCTGACTGTCGTCTTCTAAATTAGCCAGCCAAGCCAGATCTTCATAAGCTGGAAGATAAGCCGGATCTTGCTGCAAAGCCTGTCCCAACGCACTGACAGCCTCTTCATTCAGATTCAGCTGCAGTCGCCACCTAGCTAATTGATGATAACCTTCAGCCCAGGGAGCAACAGTCAGGCGGGCCTGCAGCAAACTAAGGGCAGCCTGATGTTTGGCTTGCTCCCACCAAAGTCTGGTAAGCATCAGCACAGCAGCACTTCGGACATCCAGAATCCAATCTTGCGGATGTCCTAAAGCCAGCTGAGCCAGATAACTGCCAAGCTCAGGTAAGCGGCGCCCCTTTCCAGTCGCTTCAGGCCGTTCAAGCAGGTCACTTAGAATGGCTTCAGCCTGGTTCTGAGCTTCAGGACGACCATCAGCAAGCAAGTCACAGGCCTGCTGAAAAAGCAGGCGGTCATCATCAGCAGCTTGAGAGTCAACAGGTTCAACAGGCGACATGGGGGTATTATATCGCTGTCTGGTCAGGGTTAGTTTAGTGGATACCGTTTTAAGAGCTGGGTCTCGCCTGCGGCACTGGTTTAGAGCGTTGTGTTGCTCTGGCGAGCGGTTTAGAAATTGTGAGTCCAAAAGACCCTTTTTAAACTCTCTAAACCCTCTAAACAGCAAGCAAAGCGTTTACAAGCCGGGGCAATTTACGCCACAAAACCAGCCCTCAACACATTCAGCCCGGTTAGCCCCCTCTGTTATGATGAGAGCGTATGCATCAGGAGATTCCAGCATGACGAGTTTTCAAGATCCCCGCCTGCCAGCTGATGAACGTTTACTCTGTCTGAGTGAACTGGCTTTGGCCTGCCAGGATTGTGAAATGTGCGGACTGGCTCGTGGACGCACAAGAAGTGTCTTTTCTGACGGCTATCCTGATGCTGAAATTATGTTGATCGGCGAAGGCCCAGGTCAGCATGAAGATGAAACCGGCTTGCCTTTTGTCGGCAGAGCAGGCCAGTTGCTGGATAAAATTCTGGCTTCTGTTGGTTTTGACCGACGTCAGAATATTTATATTGCCAATGTGGTCAAATGTCGCCCACCCGGTAATCGGGCGCCCACACCAGAAGAAATGGCGGCTTGTTTTCCTTATCTGGAAGAACAAATCAGCCTGCTTCAACCTAAAATTCTGATTCTAGCGGGTGCAACTGCTCTACAGGGTGTAACGGGTCAAAAACGTTCAATTACCCGCAGCCGCGGCCAGTGGTTTGAATGGAACGGGATGTTATGCATGCCGATTTTTCATCCGGCTTATTTATTACGTAATGATTCCCGCGCTGTGGGCTCCCCTAAATGGCAGACCTGGCAGGATCTTAAAGCAGTTGCGGCAAAATATCAGGAACTGACAGGCCAGAGTCTGGCAAAAACAGGAGGATAAATAAAATGTATCAGCATCTGCTTTATCCAAGCGACGGAAGCGACTGTGCCTGGCAGGCTTTAAATCAAGTTATGCAGATTGCAAAAGGCACTGGCGCCAAAGTCACCGTTTTATATGCTCTACGCCCCCCTTTTCCTGTAACCGCCCCCGCTTTAGGGTTAAGCCCCAGTCAGTTGCTCAGTGCCGGTGAAATTAGCGAGATGCTCGAAAATCAAGCTCGTGAACTAACAGGTCTGATTGTAGCTAAACTCAGTCAAGCCGGCATCCAGGCCGAAGCTCTGATTCTTCACGAAGATCCCCGTCAGGCAATCTGCCAGACTGCAGAAACACGGGGCTGTGATCTAATTGTAATGGGAACTCATCATCATTCTGCAATCCGGCGCGCTTTATTAGGCAGCGTCAGCAGCTATATCGCCCATCATGCCCCAGCACCTCTTTTGCTCGTGCCGGTGTTAGATTCAGCAGAATAGGATCAAAGCAGATCCAGACAGATCAACTGCGATCTAAGCGCTTAATTTGAGCTTTAATTAAATAATAAAATATTGACTCAGAAGCACGACACAGTTAAACAATGGCAGAATATTTTGACAAATTCTGTCATTTTAATCTGACATTTAACACATTCAGATATATTTATATTTTATAAGGATTGAGGAACGCATTGGCCTGATGTCAGACTCGAATA
>CAJYHH010000239.1 GCA_913773825.1 Candidatus Sericytochromatia bacterium
GCTCTGAATAACCAGCCCTCGATAAATTGCGGAAACAGATCCGTCAGCTCTTGGCTAAAAGCCCATCCCTCCTTCACGGAGCCCTCAGAATCCGAAACAGTCATCGCCAACCGCGCCAGAGGTGCCAGCAGATTATGGTAAAGACGCTGCTGAAGGGGAGCACCGCTCTTGAAAAAAAGGTCACGGGCCTGCTTGAAAGCCTCTAGAGCCGAGGTTTCATCACCGAGCTTCAACTCAGTCCGGCCGAGATGATAGTAATGCAGACAGCGCTCGAAAGGGTCCGTTAATTCAGCCAGGTCCTTGAGCAGTAAAGCCTTGTCATAGATGTATTTGTTCGATGAATAGTGAGGTGAGTGGTGGACGATCAAATCGGAACATTCAAGTGCATAAAGCTGCTTTTTGTCGTGGGCGGGCCACTCATGAACCCGCCCTTTGAAGCGAATCCCAAGATGATTGGGAAAGAGCCCACGCACATATTGAGTCTGCTCTCCTGGTGTCAGCAGCCGAAATAACAAGACAAGCGGCGTAAGTGAATCCCGTTCACAGAGCTTCTGGGGAATCAGCTTGCAGCTCTCGGGACTGAGTGCCTCATCTCCATTTAGAATCAGAATCCAATCTTGCGTGGCTTGGTCTAAGGCCGCGTTGCGCGCAGCGCTATAATCATCACACCAATCAAAGAAAAAAATGCGATCCGTAAACTTACGAGCGATCTCGACGGTCTGATCCGTGGAGCCCGTATCTACAACCACAATTTCGTCAGCTATCTCTTTAACAGAATTCAAGCACTTTTCGAGACATCTGGCCTCATTTTTAACAATTAGACAGACAGATAGGGTCGGCATTGCCAGCCTCACGCAAAAACAAACTCTTTCACAGTAGCCTAAACTAAAAAAAATAAACAATCAAGTTGGGATTATAAATTTTTGCTTTTTTCCAGCTCGTATGATATATATGCAAAATAAAGGTATCGCTTGGGTCTAAAGACATAAAAACATTAGAACGCAAAACCAAATTTGCATTAGGCCATTCAGGCTCATCAAAGATCAGGCTCGTGGTCATAATCTGCCTTGTCCTGGAGGCCTGCCACAGCAAACCTAACAGTACACATCCCCAGACTTCCATCACAAAACCAATGCCCTTGGCAAGCGTTTCCACGCCAGCGCCGCTTATGCCATCACCGGTAAAACCTTCACTCTCTCCCACAATTTCACCTGTGCCATCCCTCTGGGCTCAGGCGCCAGAGCGACTGGTAGAGCTCGTGTTGTCTCCCCCACTGTATCGTTTCTCGAATACGAACCGAACGCTCCTGCCCGCGGTGCTGGGCCAGACTCAGGAAGGCCGGTATATTCCTCTGACCCCAGAGTCGCTGAACTGGAGCTTTGAGGTGCCTGGGCTTTTTCGCATCGAGCCATCCGGCGTCATTTTCGCGTTAGCCACGAGAGGACAATCGATGGTAAGAGTCAAGCACCTACCAACGGGTTTGAGTGCAAAATCCCAACTCATTATAGATGGCATAGCCGGTGAGGGCGGCAGCTCTTCAAGCAGTGGAAGCTCCGGTAAGGGTGGGCAAATAGATCCTCCTAAGGTCCCATTGAACTGTCTGCAATCAGGCACCTGCCCAAACTCAATTATCGCAGGTACCGGTATAGCGGGAAACAGAGAGGAAAATGAGAACGGCGAGGTCGATGAACGAAGTGTATTGCCTCCGCTTGCGCTTCGTTCCGGGCTCAACGAACCCCGTGGACTGGCTCTGGATGCGGCAGGCAATCTTTATATCGCCGATACATTGAACCATCGCGTGCGTAAAATCGATCTGGCGTCTGGCGAGATTTTCACTTCAATGGGAACCGGCACAGCAGGTAACCAGGGTGAAGGTTTACCCGGCTATCAAGCTCAGCTAGATTTTCCTTACGGCCTGGCTGTCGATACATATCGTAACGTTTTTGTTGCTGATCAACTAAACAACAGAATTTGTAGAATAGATTATCCACTTGGCCGCGTCCTAAGAGTCGCGGGAAGTCTCGCTTTTGGCTTTGCTGGCGACGGAGAAAATTCTCTTAACGCACAGATGAAGTATCCGCGCGATGTCGCATTCGATAGCAGAGGAAATCTCTATATCGCGGATACGCTCAACAACCGAATCCGCAAGATAGATGCAACGACAGAAGAAATCTCGACAATCGCCGGAACCGGCATGGCCGGAGCTCAAGGGGATGGTAGCAATGCCTTGCAAGCACAACTAAATCTACCTAGTGGTTTGGCTATGGGTCAAGGCGACCAGCTCTATATTGCAGATAGTGGAAATCACAAAATCCGCAGGTTGAACTTGAACACAGGTGTCATTACAACCTTTGCCGGGATAGGTATTCCGGGGAGCAGCGGTAATGGTGGACCTGCCTTAAGCGCGACCTTTAATGAACCTTATGATGTAGCAGTTGATAGCCAAGGCCATGTATTTATCGCAGATACTTACAACAACCAACTCCGCTGGATTGACGCTGAAACTGGCACAATTTGGCTCTTGCTAGGCGAAACTATATTGCAGGCCCCTTTTGGCGTAGCTATTGGACCATCACGTGAGATCTATGTTTCAGATACTTTGCATCACGTTGTCCGTAAGCTACCGGCGCGCTAAGTGGCTATAAAAAATCAACCCGCTTTGCGATTTTTGATCACGTCTACAACCGCCGTGTTAGTCGATGCCACATGATCGGCGCTCTGGGCGCTGGCGGGATTAGTCATGCCCGTCCAGTGTTCGTTAAAAAAGCGCGAGAGTTCCTGTTCAGCCACGTCACGAGTATAACCGTAGCGCTCTTGCAGCATTCCGATCAGAATCTCACGATTGCCTTCTGATTGATTTACATCGTCATGAGTCAGTTCACCAAAGCGCTTTTTGAGTCCACCAGCAACCTGATCCCACTTACCTTTGAGTTCAGACAAATCCATAGGGAGCCTCCCTGTATCAGATGTTTAAATCCAGACTATCAGAGCCAGAATTAAAAGGGTGTTAAAGCTCAGTAAGCCTTTTATTTTAGTGATTTGAAAAACGACATAGGCGCCACTCTGAGCAAGCTAAAGATTATCTCTTAAGATTGTCATTTGATCGCGATTTCGCGCATCGCCCAGAACCCGCTTCAATGTTATTCTGAAGACAACAAAGGAGATGCCCGATGGCCCAAGTAATCAAACCGCCTCAAGCTATACCTGCAGATCGTGATGCGCCCATGATTTTTCTTGCTGGCAGCATCGATATGGGACGTGCAGAACCCTGGCAGCGTCAGGTCGAAGCTGTACTGGCCGACGAAAACGTGATCTTACTCAACCCCCGTCGTGATGACTGGGACAACTCCTGGCTGCCAACCATTCAGAATCCCCAATTCCGTCAACAGGTTGAATGGGAACTCGACGGGCTTGAAAAAGCCGATCTGATTCTGGTCTACTTTGCTCCCGCCACCCAAGCCCCAGTCAGCCTGTTAGAAATGGGCCTGTTTGCTCGCAGTGGCAAAATGATGATTGCCTGCCCACGTGGTTATTGGCGTCGTGGCAATGTTGAAGTCGTCAGCAAACGCTTTGACATCCCGCTGCATCCAGATTTAGAAACCGCGCTCTTAGTGATGCGCCGCTGGATTCAAGAGCACAACCGTCCCAAAACCGTTTAGCTCAGGCCAGTTTTAGATTAAGCCTTCAGCTCGGCAAAGGATAAACAACCTGCTGTTGAATATAACGGGCAACAGCAGGATCTAACTGGCTTTGCCAACCGGTCTGCCCTGCAGCTAAAGCTTCGCGCACACTTGACGAGGCCTCCGGTCTTGCTAGTTCTAAAAACTGAATTCGATCTTGCCACTTGGCAGATCGCGCTTTAGCCTGTTCAGGAAAGTCCAGCTCTGTTTCACGACCACAGACCCACAAACGCGTTGAATCAGCAAACAGTCGCCTTAAACCTTCATCTATACCACCGTCTAAAGCCTGATAATAACGACTTAAAAACACCCGCCGGTATAGGTCTTCACCGCAGACAAAATCCACTTGCGCCGCCTGAGCACGCTCACTAAACAGTTCACGGGTCTGATACAGAGCCGGCGTTAAAGTCAGAGCAATTGGCCAGGGTGAGGCCAAAGCCAACATACACAGTCGATGGGCCAGATTTTCACGTGAGCCTAGCGCTTTGTCAGCATTACTCAGACTGAGTTCAATGACCGGTAATAAATCTGGATCATGAGCCAAGACCTGATCGGGCATTGCCAGATGAGCTCGGGTAACAGGGTTAAACGAGCCTTTATGCAGCAATAAACGCCGACCCCGCAAAAGATCCAGATAACGAACAGGCTTTAACTGTCCCTGTTCGGGCTGAAGCAAGACCAGCGGACTCGCCCCGGATAAAAGTAAATCAATGGCTTCTAAGGCGCATGTATAAGATCTGGCTTCAGAACGTGATTTACTCTCTGGCTCCCAGCTTTGCCAGACATCAATTTCAAGCGCCAGCCCAAGCTGATCTGAAAGCACGTTGAGTAAAGGTTCAGGCTTAAACGTTTGAGCAACTAACTGAGTTAAGAGCCTGACACCCAACTCTCCCAGACTCAACTGCTGAGCCAGACGCTCGGGTTCACAACAGCGCAGATGCAGACTTAAACCTCGTCCATCACGTGTGGCTAAAGCCAACCAGGCATGATCATCACCCTGCTGTAAAGGACTGGCGAGCGCGCCACTTATCGCCAGTGAGTAAAAATGTGTAAGTTCTGGAGCAGACTGCAGATTGCTGAGAGCCCAATGCTCAACAGTCTGGCGCGCAACTGAACGAGACTGAGTTCCATAAAGCAGATCCTGGGCACGGCGAGCATAAGAGCTGCGACCCGCCCAGAGTGTCGCAGAAGCTCCAGGTTCACTCTGGATCAAAGCCTGAATCCAGCTGCCTGTTCCAACTTCTTCAATCACCCCGATCCAGGGAGAAACATGAAGCCTGGCCAAGCCTTCGCTTAAAGCCGCAATCCGCTGCTGCATAAACACCTCACTCTTTTTGTAGACCATTCAAAACTGCTCAAAATATCAGTTCAACGGGCTCATTGTAACAGGGTCATTTAAACGAGTGATCGGTCTGATACCGGGCCTGTTACAATGCCGATATGACAGAAACACTGCTTGAATGTATTCCTAATTTAAGCGAAGGGCGTGATCTAGCCGCTCTGGAAAAGCTTTGGCAAACACTGGCTGAGATTAAAGATCTAAAACGCCTACATCGCACATCTGATCCTGACCATAACCGCACGGTGCTGACGCTGGCTGGTCCGCAGGAAAGTATTCGAGAAGCGGTTCATACGCTGTTTAAGTGGGCCCAGACTCAGATTGATCTGCGCCAGCATCTGGGCGTTCACCCACGGATTGGTGCTTTAGATGTGATTCCCTTAGTTCCACTATCTGGCATCAGCCAAAGCGAGGCCATTGCGTTTAGCAAAAGTCTTGGCGCTGAAATTGCTGAGCGCTGGAGCGTGCCGATTTATCTCTATGAAGACTCAGCAGCTCAACCCGAACGCTCTGCTTTACCCGATATCCGCAAAGGGGGCTACGAAGGTTTAGCTGAAAAAATGCAGGATTCATTCTGGCAGCCTGATTTTGGCCCCTCACAGCCTCATGCATCGCTCGGCGCAAGCGTATTGGGTGTCAGAAAATTACTGATTGCCTGGAATGTTTTTTTAGACAGCACGGATCTGAAACTAGCCCAAAATATCTCTCGTCAGATCCGGGCTCGCAACGGCGGTTTTGCTGCTTTAAGAGCCCTGGGATTTTATTTGGCCCATCGTCAACAGGTTCAGATCTCGATGAATCTGCTCGATTTTGAGCAGACGTCCTTATTTGCGATCATGGACACAATTCGCAACTTAGCGGCTGAAGCTGGAGTAGAGGTTGCCGGAACTGAATTTATTGGGCTGGTACCCAGACGGGCCCTAATCCAGACAGCCTGGGAATATCTGCAGGCTGAAAATGGGCCAGTAATGGCGGGGTTATTAGAGGAGCGCCTCGGCTCTGCTGATACCCTCTGATCTCCTTCATGCTCTGCCGTTTTCATCTTTCCAGCCAATCTGATCACCGGTCTAGTTCCGACCCCGATAGAGATATGATATAGTGTGTCTGTGGCAGAAATAGAAACACATTTAAACCCTATTTAAACTGAATACAACCCCCGAAAGGAATTCACAATGGAAGTTCTTGGATTGTCGACTATCGGTGCCAGCCTCGCTATCGG
>CAJYHH010000240.1 GCA_913773825.1 Candidatus Sericytochromatia bacterium
CATCATTTAAGATAATTTCTCCGCTGAGTCTTGTATTGAGTCCCCCGCCTGTAGAGGCTTGATTTTGGCTAAAACTGCTTTGATTAAAAGTCGCTTTGGCCCCTTCAAGATAAACACCACCGCCTCTGTTGACAGATTCATTTTGACTAAAAATACAATGATTCAAAATCGTAGGATTGACACTGGAGGAGATATATAGACCCGCCCCACCATAATTAATGCTGTCAGTTGTCTGGCGGTTATAGCGAAAAATCACATCCGTCAAGACTGGGGAAGCAGCGCTTATCACCAGCCCACCGCCTCTAGTCATCACTTGATTGTATTCAAAGATCACTTGATTAAGAGAGGTTGAAACACCATTAATGAGCATGCCTCCAGCTTGTGAGCCGCCACTGCCGCCACGCACGGTAACGCCATCTAAATTAGCATTATTGGCTCCCCGGATCACTGTCCGGCTATTGGTTCCAACCCATGTGTAGCTGGTGCCCGTCCCCGTGTCGTCACCGCTCAGGTCGCCATTTAAAATCGAAAAATATGTGGCTGGTTGACGCTGACTGAGCAAGGTTTCTGTACCGTTAAAGCCGCCGTACAGGTCAACATTGGCTTTCATTTGAAAAACATCAGTCGCCAAGAGTCCTGGCGTGTAATTGCCCGCTGCAATCCAGATATCATCGTTGGCGACAGCAGCTGTCAAAGCACTTTGCAAGCTGGTATAAGCGTTGATCCAAGAGCTGCCATTATTGCTGCCGCTGGCATCGGCTTTGACAAAAATCGTGCGGTAGACATCAAAATTTGTGCCTGAACTGGCTGTGCCGCCGTTGACAACAGTAATCAGGCCATCACTGGCTGCAGTGGGGACAATCGCCGTAATCTGGGTAGGACTGTTAACGATAAAGCTGCTGGCATCCACACCGTTAAAGCGCACCGCTGTGGTACCGGTAAAGCCGGTGCCCGTAATTGTCACGCTGGTCCCCACAGGCCCTCCAGCAGGGCTAAAGTTTGTGATGCTGATAGTCGGCGTGGCTGTAATCGTAACCGTCTGGTTACCGCCTTCGCTCAGATTGACCGTGTTGGGGCTGACCGCATAGGTATACGTCACGCCAGGGCTGCCAAAGGCAGCGGCTTTGACTTGAACTGTACTGCCTGGCGTCACGCCTATGATGCTGTTGGCTCCGTTACCCAGATTACTTTTAACGGCCGAGGCCGCATCACTAATCTGGACCTGTAATTTATCGCTGCCAACCAGCCCGCTGACATTTAGATTAACTGTGCCGCCAACGCCGCGGTATGTGGCTGCTGTCAGCGAGCCTGGATCGGTCGCGACCAGGTCAGTCGCCAGCAGACTGGTCAGCACCAGGCTGGGATGTTGGGTATAGGTATAGTTGGGAGCCGTGCCGCTGATGCCGGTAATACTGTTCATCAGGGTGTTTAAGGCCAGCAGATTTAATGAGCGGGCCCGGCTGGCATTGGCACTGAGTAAAGTGCTCATGGTTTTGGCCACAGCTGTTGTCTGAAAATTAACGCTGGTACTCGGATTTGCACTGGTGGTGTGTTTGATGACAGCAGATAAATCCGCTTGGGCGATATTGGCAAAACCTGTGTCAACAACCTGCAAATTGATAAACAGCAGTTCGTCCGGCACGATATTGTTAAATGTCAGGTTGATGACGCCGCTGACAGGATAGGCCACCTGATGATTGCCATCAGCTCCGACAGCATCATAAGTCTTACCGCGTGAATCCGTGACGCTGCTTGTAATGCGATGAGCACTGATCAGATCCAGCATCTGGGCCTGAAAAATCGGCAAAGGCGGCAGTTTAAGTTGCAGGGTCAGAGTCTGATTATGCAAGGTTGCCTGGGCCTGAATATCTGAATGGCTCAGAACGGGGTAAACGGGCTGCTCAGCTGCAACGTGAGCAACCTGCTTAATGAATTCTGGCTGAGCCTGAGAACGAGATTTCAACTCAAGGCTTTGAAACTGACAAGAGGTCAGCAAAAATAAGGTTGCCCAAAACACCAGCTTCATATTCAGTTCTCCCAGCACATGCAAAAAATGGCGTCAAAAAAAGGTCTGACACGCAAAAACATAGATAATAGACAAGTGAGTAGATTCGACTTTAAAGTCATCTGTCTGGCCGTTCAAGCACAGGCTGAGAAATCAGAGTAAAATATTTTTTTTTCAGACAATTAGATGAGATTTTGGTTTGAGCGCTCTTAAGTGAGGCAAAAGCTCAGCACTCAAGCTTCAGGCAAAAGCCCTCACCGTAATAAGTCAGCAGCTCAAGGTCGGGCAGAACAGCTAATTTTTTGCGCAAATTCAGCACAAAATTGTCCAGGCGGCGTGAGCCTGGGGCCTCAGGGATTTGCCATAGCTGCTGATAAATCTGAGCGCGAGTGAGACGTTGATTGGCATGCTGGG